>NZ_JBFULO010000532.1:0-2210 GCF_054049855.1 Stenotrophomonas sp. P5_B8
AGCATTTGCAAAGATGCGACATGGAGTGCGGTGGATGTGCGGAAGTGGGATGAAACTCGCRGGGGGTCGCAGCTGGTGCGAACGACGGCGTCAACTGGAGTTGAGGTTTTGGAGAGGTGGGGGTGATGGTGGGGCGAAAGTTGCGCGGGTTGATTCTGGTTGAGGGCGATCGGGTAGCAGCATTCGAAGAAGCTGGACCAATGCCGTATCGAACTCGAACGTAGGCCATCGCACTTGCGGCGGCAGAGACGCCGCGGGTGTTGAAAGCGTGCGTACGTTTCGAATGCGCAGCTAACAGATAGGAAAAACCATATCTCGCGGTTGGCATGAGAGTTCTCCTTGGCAAAGCAACCCTACTGCGGCATCTGGGATATCCGAAATCAGGATATCGACCGGTGATCGTGCGGCGGAAAAGTCACTGTGACCTGGAACGTTCGTGCCATTCTGGACGTAGATCGAAAGCAAAGTGCATCGCGGATTGCCACTCTTCTGACATCCACTTCAAGTTCTTTCCAACCCCGTCAAGAAGACGCCGCGCGCCTGGAGGTCAGTGTGGAGCATTGTTGGCCACCGGATCGACCACGACCGACTGACACTGGGACATAGTCAGCCATTAGGGAGAGTCATCACGCCGTCTTGACATAATGCCAGGTGTAGCGGAATACTCGCTCCCGACAATTAGGGGGCATGGATGCGGATCGAGTCTAGGAAAGACGTAGTGTCGCTGCGCGCGCGCGCTATCGCAGCATTGGTGATCGCCGCAGCAATGGCATGCTCGGCACATGCTCAACAAGTCGTCCAGAAACCATATCAAGAGTACGACAAGCAATTGCGGTCGTCAGAACTCGTGGGACCGTTGACCTCGGATCTGTTCGGGGACTCAATCAACGTGTTCGACCAAAGTGCCTATTTTGGCCAGACGGACATTGATCTGCCTGGCACGAATAACCTGCCTGTAAAGCTGACGCGTAGATTCAACCTCCGTCCTATACCGATGCTCGGGCTTGATCCACTCATCTACGGCGGAGCCGGTGATTGGAACATCGACGTTCCATTCATTTCTGGAGTGTTCGACTCCAGCTATGGCTGGACCTACAGAGGTTCCAGGAAGGTTCAACGGTGTAGCGAGAACTTCATCCCGTATACGCCGCCGCCGTTCCGCATTGAAGATATTTGGTCAGGGTATACGGTCAATCTACCGGGCGAGGGCGCCCGCTCCCTGATAGGCGACCCTCCGGCTCGCTTTAGGCCTGCAAGCAGGCAGAGCAGCAACTGGAGCTGGACTACGAGCTCACTTGATACGGTGAGCTGCACGCCGATGATCGCTGGGTATGAGGGTGAGGGCTTCATTATCCAGACAACCTCAGGGATAAAGTACACATTCAACGTGGGTACTGAACGAATTGTCGGTCTTATGGGATCAATCAGCTCAGTTAATGCCAATCAAGCGCGCGTAGAAGTGTATTTGATGGCCAGTCGTATCGAAGATCGCTTTGGTAACAGCGTAAGCATCAGCTACAACGGGAACGGTCACCCCACCTCAATTTCTTCCAGTGACGGGCGAGCCATTAGTCTGAGTTACTCCGGTAACAAGCTACAGAGTGCATCGGCCAACGGAAGAACGTGGAGCTACGCATACGCAGGGAACGCCTTGCAGCGGGTCACCCAACCCGATGGCGCCGGCTGGGAGATTACTCATCTGGATGACAATCGCATTGCCTACGAGGAGTGGTCGGAAGACCCCGGCGAGGGCTGCGCTGGCGGCGCGCCGTTTCGCGACAAGGYTTATCGCCTGCGCATGAAACACCCTTCGGGCGCTGTGGGAAATTTCAGATTCGATCACCAAAGAAGATACCGAGCTGGTGTTCCCAAGCTGTACTGTTTCGTCGAGTCAGCCGGAGAAGGCTCGCTACGCCATACGTTGRGGGTGCCGTACTACTCTGATGTTCTGGCCATCACCGAAAAGACCATCGACGGCCCAGGGCTGCCGCAGATGCGCTGGACTTACGGCGACTATGGCGACTACCAGGACATGTGGGAGGGATCCATCACGCCCTGCACGACCTGCACGCAGTCGAAGATGGTTAAGATCACCCAGCCCGACGGTAGCCGTATCGAGGAGACGTACGGAATCGTGTACGAGCACAACGAAGGAAAGTTGCTCGGACGCAAGATCGTGGCGGCGTCCGGCGCGGTTCTGGAAGCTGAAG
>NZ_JBFULO010000533.1:0-2206 GCF_054049855.1 Stenotrophomonas sp. P5_B8
ATCCTGGGCCGCGCAAGGCCATCGAGTTCACCCTGAAGGTGCACAATGCGCCCGGCCCCTTTGCCGTGGTGGAGGCGGTTGCGCAGTACGATGTGACTAATGAGGACCAGTGCGGTCATATCGAGCCCGCCACCGGCACTGGCAGCCGCATCACCAGCCAGGAAGACGTGGTGCTGCGCAAGGTGTCCGACGATGAGTATCAGGGCAAGGTTTATCTGGACCTGATGCAGGATGAGGACTACTACGGCCGCGGCGTCTGTCATTGGGAGCTGACCGGCGCCAGCACGATGCTGAAGGCGACGGGGGCCGCAGGAGAGACCCGCTTCCTGTCGTTCATCAAGGTCGATCAGCTCCTGTCGGGGCAAACGCAGACACGTTACTACGCCGATATGACCTATCCGCGCGCGGAGACGATGTCCGATTACCCAGCCAGCGGCAAGGAGGACCCGGCCGAATACAAGCCCGAGCTGCGGGAGAGACTGTTCTCCGTCTCGATCAGCGTCGGTGAGGTGGCCAGATGACCATCGACAGCAGGGACTTCGCGGCCATCTCCGATGACACGTACAAGGACCKCGCGGTGGGCCGGCGAGCGCCGGGCAAAGAAGAACATGTGACCCTCAATGGGCACGAGTACAAGATTCTCGAACACGTCAACAACCGTCTCACCGGCTACCAGGGCACGGTTTACCAGCGCATGGATACCAACGAGATCGTCGTTGGCCACCGCGGCACCGAGCAGATCGGTCGCGATGGGGTGCTGACCGACGGCGGCATGGTGACCACCCGCGCCAACCTGCAGGGCCGCGATGCAATTGAACTGACCCGGCGCGCGGTTGATTTTGCCAGGACTGAAGGCCTTCTGGATGGTCGCACGCCCACGGTATCGGTCACCGGTCATTCCCTCGGCGGCACACTGGCGCAGATCACCTCGCACCATTTCGATCTGAAAGGTGAAACGTTCAACGCCTACGGCGCGGCCAGTCTCGGGTATCGTATTCCGCAGGGCGGCAACAATCTGGTCAACCATGTGATGGCGGCCGATCCTGTCAGTGCGGCGTCGCCCCACTTCGGGCAGGTGCGGGTCTATGCGACCCAGAAAGAGATCAATTCGCTCGCCGCATGCGGGTTCAGCAATAGCAAGGCGAACTTTCTGATCCCCGACCAGCCGGTGGTGGCGGCCGGCCTGTCGCTTGGCTCGCACAGCCTGGATAACTTTCTGGGTGCCAAGTCGGTACTGCAGTCGCCGCAATCGCGCACCCTGGCCGAGGGCAACAAGCGGATGATCGAGGAGTATCGCGATGATATCGGCGAGCGCCGGCGCGCCCTCACCGTGGGTTCCCGCGGCGTCCCGGGCGGGGTGCACGATGTAGTGGACGAGATTCGCGGGACGTTGAAGCCGGGCGAGCCAGCGCGGCGCGACGCTGAGCGACAGTCCGATCGGCGCACCACCAGTCTGGAGCATGCCGACCACCCCGGTAATGCGTTGTTCGAGGATGCGCGGCGCGGTGTGTATGCGCAGGACGCGAAGGTAGGCCGCGCTCCTGATCAGCGTAGCGATCAGCTTGCCGGAGGCTTGGCTGCCGAGATGCACGCCGCCGGTGGAGCGCGTATCGATGCGGTGTCGATGAGCAGCGACGCGGCGCGCACGTTTGCCATCCAGGGGAGGGCGGATGATCCCGCGCATCTGCGGGTGTCGGTGGAGACCGTTGCGACCATGGACATTCCACTCCAGCAGAGTAGTCAGCGCGTGGCCGAGCAGGCTGCCAAACAAGGGCCGGCGACGCAGCATGCGTTGGAACAGGACCAGGTGCTGCAGGCGTCCCGGTCGATGCAGGCTTAGCTCGCTTTTCTTACCTTGCACAGCAGCAAAATTCCCCTTGGCGCGCTGAAGAGCGCTTGTGGGTTGCTTGGGTGAATCGCCGAACCTGTGATGAGTTTCAAATATTTTGCGGATTGTCATGACGCGGAATTCACGCTTGGTGTAGGGTGTCGGCGTCAGTAATCCGGCAGGCAGCCGGGACGATGATGGTCTGGGGAATTGGGATCGCGTGGTGGTAACCCAGTCTTGCAACGGGAATATCCGCGCGCGCCGCATCGTCGAAGCGTCGCTGTTGTACCCGTCTGCACGGTTACTCCACTTCAAGTTCAAGGACGACAAAATGCGAAATACGCTGCTTTCTCCGCGCCGCCGTGCGGTGCGCCTGGC
>NZ_JBFULO010000534.1:0-2205 GCF_054049855.1 Stenotrophomonas sp. P5_B8
GTCTACTACTCGGCCTTCAGCCCCATCCCCGATGCGAGCCGGATCCTGCCGCTGCAGGCCCCGCCACTGGCGCGCGAGCATCGGCTGTACCAGGCCGACTGGCTGCTGCGCTTCTACGGCTATGGCGTGGAGGAGATCACCGATACCACCCAGGGCGGCATGCTCGACCTGGATATCGATCCGAAGATGGCCTGGGCGATCCGTCACCCGGAACGCTTCCCGGTCGACCTCAACATCGCGCCGAAGGAGCTGCTGCTGCGCGTACCCGGGCTGGGCGTGCGCAACGTCAAGCGCGTGTTGATGGCGCGTCGACACGTGCGCTTGCGCGTGGCCGACGTGGCGCGGCTGCGCGCACCGATGAGCAAGCTGCTGCCGTTCGTGCAGCTGGCTGACCACCATCCGCGCAAACAGCTGGACGACCCCGCCACGCTGCGTGCACGGCTGGCGCCGCCACCGCGCCAGGCCTCGCTGTTCCCTGACCTTGCCACGCACTGAGATGGCACGCTGGAGCGTACGCATCGACCCGGCGTGGTCGTTGGAGGCGTGGCGAGACGCCGCGCGCCTGGCCCTGCACCGTGGCATCGCGCCGGCCGAGCTGGACTGGCTGCAGGGGCAGGAGTCCTCGTTGCTGGACGCGCCCGCGTTGCCGCCGATGCGCGATGCCGACACCGCCGCAGCCGACACGCCCACCTACGTATCCAGGGCCTTCGTCGAGCTTGCCGCCACCTGCCTGTGCCACCGCGATCCACAGCGCATGGCATTGTTGTATCGGATGCTGTGGCGCATCGCGTCGGGCGAACGTGGGCTGCTGTCCATTCCCACCGACCCGGACGTGCAACGCGCGATGGCACTGGCCCAGGCGGTGCGCCGCGACACCCACAAGATGAAGGCGTTCGTGCGCTTCCGCGAAGTGCCCGGCGAGCAGGACGCCTTCATCGCGTGGTTCGAGCCGGACCACCACATCGTGGACCGCGTTGCACCGTTCTTCGCGCGTCGCTTCACCGGCATGCGCTGGGCGATCCTGACCCCGGCGCGCAGCGTCAGCTGGGATGGGCAGGCGCTGTCATTCGGCCCGGGCGGCAGGCAGGACGACGCGCCTGCCGAAGATGCGCGGGAAGAACTCTGGCGCACGTACTACGCCAACATCTTCAATCCGGCGCGGCTCAACACGCGGATGATGCAGCAGGAGATGCCGGTCAGATACTGGAAGCATCTTCCCGAGGCAAGCCTGCTGCCAACGCTGGTGCGTGATGCCGGCGACCGTGTGCAGGACATGCACGACCGTGGCGCGCAGGCGCCGCAGCGCCGCATCCCCGAACGCAGCATTGCGCTGCGTGCGCCGGCCACCGCCAATGGCGACGACCTGGATGCGCTGCGCACGGCGGCGGCGGGCTGCCGCCGCTGCCCGCTCTGGGAGCCGGCCACCCAGACCGTGTTCGGCGAGGGCCCGCGCGATGCGCAGGTGATGCTCGTAGGCGAACAGCCCGGCGACGCGGAGGACCTCAGCGGCCATCCGTTCGTCGGCCCGGCCGGCCAGCTGCTGGACCGCGCGTTGCGCGAGCTGGGCATCGATCGCAGCACGCTGTACCTGACCAATGCGGTCAAGCACTTCCGCTTCGAGCGGCGCGGCAAGCGGCGCATCCACAGCAAGCCACAGGTAACCCATATCAACGCCYGCCGCCCGTGGCTGCTGAATGAGATCGAGCAGGTACGCCCGGCGGTGATCGTCTGCCTGGGCGCCAGCGCCGCCTCGGCGGTGTTCGGGGCAGGGTTCAACCTGATGGAGAACCGTGGGCGCTGGCACGCACTGGACGACGGCACCCGGGCGTTCGCCACGGTGCATCCGGCATGGGTGCTGCGGCAGCCCGAAGGCGACGCGCGTGCGGCGGCATACCAGCTGTTTGTCGATGATCTTCGCCAGCTGACCGGTCCGCAGCGCGCGCGTTGATGGCCGACATGCAACGTGCCGGCCTGGTCGGGAAAATCTACCGGTTCAGCGCTGAAACGCCAGATAGCCCACAAGGGCGACGCAGTCCCCCGCATGCGGATCTGGGCCGAGCACCGCCAGGTTGAACAGGATCGACGCGGCAATGACCCTACCGGTGCCGACCTATTGTCGGTGCCGGCAGCGCCACGCCACGAGGTCGATCTGGTCGGTCAATGCGCCGCCATGTAGATGTCCTGCAGCACCGCCTTTTCCAGTTC
>NZ_JBFULO010000535.1:0-2201 GCF_054049855.1 Stenotrophomonas sp. P5_B8
GGTAACCCGCGAAGAACCTTTTTCTTTGGCTGTTTGCCGGCCGATTCTGCCTGCGTGCGCCTGGCGACCCGTAGTGCGCGGACCGTCTCGCAGCACCACCGCAGGCCGGTCACCTGCCAGGTGTCGCAATCGCGCCAGTGGCGTAGAATGCCGCTGCCGCCGCGGCGATGCACTGCTCGCCCGGCACTCCCTTTACCTCGAGCCGCCGCCAGAGGATTTTCTTTCCTTTCTGGAGGCGTTGCCGTGTCCGTTGCTCCGATTCGTGTTGCCCAGGCCCTTGCGGGTCGCCGTCGTGCCGATCGTTCGTCGCTGCCGCAGATGTCCCCGCTGAGCCAGGCGATGGCCGGCGTGCTGGGTTTGGCCCTGTTTGCCGCCGCTGCACAGGCCGAAGAGGCGCCGGCGCCACCGAAGCAGGATGCCGCGCAGACCCTGCAGACGGTGCAGGTCACCGCCAACCAGCTGGGTACCGTCACCGAAGGCAGTGATTCCTACACGCCCGGCACGATCGCCACCGCCACCCGGCTGGTGCTGAGTCCGCGCCAGACACCGCAGTCGATCAGCGTGATCACGCGGCAGGAAATGAACGACTTCGGCCTCAACGGCATCGACGATGTCATGAAGGTCACCCCCGGCATCAGCATCGTCACTTACGACAGCGAACGCACCGAGTACTACGCGCGCGGCTTTGCCGTGCAGAACTTCCAGTACGACGGCATTCCGATGGCGCGCGACTCGGCGTACTCGGCGGGCAATACGCTCAGCGACATGGCCATCTACGATCGCGTCGAAGTGCTCAAGGGCGCTACTGGCCTGCTGACCGGCATGGGCGATCCGGGCGCGACCATCAACCTGGTGCGCAAGAAGCCCACCCGCGAACTGGCCGGCAGTGCCACGCTGGGCGCCGGCGCATGGGACAGCTATCGCGCCGAGTTCGATGTCGGCGGGCCGCTGACCGAGAGCGGGCGCGTGCGCGGTCGTGCGGTTGCCGCTTACCAGGACAAGCACTCCAACGTCGACCACTACCAGCGCACCAACCAGGTGTTCTACGGCATCCTCGAGGCCGACCTCACCGACAACACGCTGCTCACCGTCGGCGCCGACTACCAGGACAGCGATCCGCAGGGCTCCAGCTGGGGTGGCATTCCGCTGCTGGACAGCCAGGGCAACTTCAACAACATGCCGCGTTCGTTCAACAACGGGGCGCGCTGGAGCAGCTGGGCGCAGTACAGCCGCACCGCCTTCGCCACGCTCGAACACACCTTTGGCAACGACTGGGTGGCCAAGCTGCAGCTCAACCACCAGGTCAACGGCTACGACGCCCCGCTGGGCGCGGCGGCCGGTGGCAATCCCGACCCGGTGACCGGCGCGGGCGTGAGCATGTGGGTGGGCAAGTACGTCGGCGAGACCACCAGCAACGCGGCTGATCTGTATGTGAGCGGCAAGTTCGAGTGGTTCGGGCGCGAGCACGAGCTGGTGGTCGGTGGCAGCGTGTCGCGCAAGCACTGGATCAACAACGGTTACTCGCCGCAGCCGGGCTACGCGACCGCTGTGGCCGACTACTACGCCTGGACCGGGGATGTGCCCGAGCCGGACTGGCAGTGGGGTTACGGCGATGACCAGATCACCCGCGAGAGCGGTGCCTACGTGGTGGGTCGCTTCGACCTGGCCGATCCGCTCAAGCTGATCGTCGGCAGCCGCATCGCCAACTATAAATCGCCGGACACCGACGAAAGTGGCGTGATCGTGCCGTACGCGGGCCTGGTTTATGACCTCAACCGCAACTTCTCGGTGTTCGCCAGCTACAGCACCATCTTCAAGCCGCAGGGCAACCAGGATGAGCAGGGCAGGGTGCTCGACCCGCTGGAAGGGCGCAGCTACGAAGCGGGCCTGAAGGCGGAGTTCTTCGACGGCCGCTTCAACGCCAGCGCAGCGGTGTTCCAGCTGGACCAGGACAACTTCGCCGAACCCACCGGCGGGCTCACTCCGAGCGGCGGGATCGCCTATCGCGGGTTGATGGGCGTGCGCACCAAGGGCTACGAGCTGGAGATGTCCGGCCAGGTCGCGCCGGGCTGGCAGGTGCAGGGCGGTTACGCGCACAAGATCGCACGCCAGCAGTCCACCAAGGTCTCCACGCTGGAGCCGGAAGACCAGTTCAGCCTGCACACCAGCTATCGCCTGACCGGGCCGATGCAGGGTTGGAG
>NZ_JBFULO010000536.1:0-2198 GCF_054049855.1 Stenotrophomonas sp. P5_B8
GCTCCAGGCCATCCCGGGAGCCGGCCAGCGGCCGGCACTACCGGATCTGGTGAGCGGCCGGTACGGCCTAGTGCTTCAACCACCACAGGGTGGTCAGCCCGGCCAGCAGGATCACCCCGCCCCAGGTGCGCAGGGCGGCGCTGCGCAGCATCAGCAGCTGTTCGGCCATGCGCTTCCAGGCCAACGGGGCGGCGAACAGGAACAGGCCCTCCAGGATCGCGACCAGGCACAGGGCGGAGAAAAAGTCGTTCATGGCGCTCCAAATAAAAYGGGGACCCGGTCTGCACCGGGTCCCCGTGGGTTGCTACCGCCTGCGACCTCAGCGATCGCTCTTGAGGTACTGCAGGAACGGGTCGTTCTTGTCGAGCACGATCACGCCGTTGCCGTCGGCCATGGAGCCACGGTAGGCCTCCAGGCTGCGGTAGAAGGCGTAGAACGACGGGTCGGCGGAACCGGCCTTGCCGTAGATCCGCGCCGCTTCGGCATCGCCGGTACCGCGCATCTGCTGGGCATCACGCTCGGCTTCGGCCACGATCACGGTGCTGTCGCGGTCGGCCTGGGCGCGGATGGTCAGCGACTGCTCCTCACCCTCGGCGCGCAGCTTGGCCGCTTCCTGCTTGCGCTGGGCGCGCATGCGCTCGTACACATCGTTGATCACCTGGCTGTCGGTGGGCAGGTCGATCTGCTTGATGCGCAGGTCGATGATCTGCATGCCCAGGTCCTTGACCGACTTGTTGATGCCGGTCAGCTGGTTGGCGATCAGTTCGCTGCGGTCACCGGACACCAGCTGCTGCAACGTGCGCGAGTTGATCTGGTTGCGCAGCGAGTCRGTGATGATCGGGGCCAGGCGCGCATTGGCCACGGTGGCGTCGCCGCCGGTGGCACGGTAGTAGTCGCGCACGTCGGAGATGTACCCGATGGCGAAGAAGTCGACGCTGACGTCCTTCTGCTCGGCGGTGAAGTAACGCGCCGGCGCGGTGTCGAGCACCTGGAAGCGGCGGTCGAACACCCGCACCGTTTCCACCAGCGGCACCTTGAAGTGCAGGCCCGGTTTGATGTCCGCGCGCACCACCTTGCCCAGGTTGAGCACCATCGCGGTCTGGTCTTCGCGGACCACGTACACCGAGCCCAGCAGGGCCAGCAGGGCGGCCACGGCCAGCCCGATCCAAAGGGAACTCTTCATCGGCTGACTCCTTCACGACCGGTGGGGCGGGTGGTCGGACGTTCGGTGTTGCGCACGCCATCCACCGGCGTGCTGGCCGGCAGCGACGGCAGCATCACTTCCGGGGTCACGGGCGGGGCAGCCGGGGCGGCCGCACCGCCACGGGTGTCGGCCGGCATCGGCACGTAGATCAGCTGGCGGCCATCGCCGCCGATGATCTTGCGGTTCTGGCCGAGCACCTGCTCCACCGTTTCCAGCCACAGGCGCTTGCGGGTGACTTCCGGGGCGTCCTTGTACTGGACCTGGAGCAGGCTGAAGCGCTCGGCATCACCCTGGGCCTTGGAGACCACGGCCTGCTTGTACCCCTCGGCGGTGGTGCGCGCACGCGAGGCCTGGCCACGCGCTTCGGGCACGACCTTGGCCGCGTACGCCTGGGCTTCGTTGATCAGGCGCTCCTTGACCTGCTGGGCGCCGTTGACCTCGTCGAAGGCCGGCTTCACTTCCTCCGGCGGACGCGCATCGGGCAGGGTCAGCCCGGTCACCGACAGGCCGGTACGGTAGGCCTTCAGCGAGGCCTGCAGGCGCTCTTCGGCGACCACGGCCAGCGGGCCGCGGTTGTTGAGCACTGCATTGAGGTCGGCACGCCCCACCTGCTCGCGGACCGCGCTCTGCGCCGACTGCTCCAGCACCTGGTCGGCCGAGACCGAGCCGAACAGGTACAGGCGCGGATCGTCGATGCGGTACTGCACGTTGACCGAGACGTTGACGATGTTCTCGTCGCGGGTCAGCACCGGTACCTGGCTGCTGAAGGTCTTGATCTGGGTGGCGTTGACCTTGTTGACCGACTCGATCGGCCACGGCAGTTTGAAGTTGGGGCCGGGCTGCAGGATCCGCGAGAACTGGCCGAAGCGCAGCACCACGCCGCGTTCCTGCTCGCCGATCAGCTGGAAGCTGGAGAACAGCAGCAGCAGGACCGCCGCAACGCCCACCCAACGCAGGATGCCGCCATCGAACAGGTCCTTGAGTGGCCCGGGGA
>NZ_JBFULO010000537.1:0-2198 GCF_054049855.1 Stenotrophomonas sp. P5_B8
GAACATGCTTTCGCCGAAGAACATCCGGCCAATCGCCACGCCGTAGATGCCACCCACCAATCGGCCTGCATCGAAGACCTCCACCGAATGCGCGTGGCCCATCCGATGCAGGGCGATATACGCCTGCTGCATGGGAACGGTGATCCAGGTGCCGTCCTGGCCCGGTCGCGGACTGGCGGCGCAGGCGGCGATCACCTCGGCGAAGCGGGTGTCCGCGCGCACCGTCCACGGACTGTTGCGCAGGCTACGGCGGAAGCGCGAGGACAGGCGCACCCCGTCGGTGCGGAACACCATGCGGGGGTCCGGCGACCACCACAGCAGCGGCTGGCCCTCGGAGAACCAGGGGAAGATGCCGTTGGCGTACGCATTGAGCAGGCGCACCGGGGACAGGTCGCCACCGACCGCGAGCAGTCCGTCCGGATCACGCAGCGCGGTCTCGGCGGGCGGGAAGGGGGCATCCGGGCGGGCGCCCAGCCCCCAGGGCAACGGCCGGCTCATGCCGGGTCCGCAGCTTTGAAGGGGCTGTGCTCGGCCAGTGCCACTGCATAGCGCGCCACGTCCTCGCGCTCACTCGCGCACCAGCCGCTCAGCGCGCCGGCGAAGGCCGGCTCGGCCACCCAGTGGCGGCTGCGCACGATCTGCGGCAGGAAACCGCGCGCCAGCTTGTGCTCGCCCTGCGCGCCGGGTTCGAAACGGGTCAGGCCCTCGCGCAGGCAGTATTCGATCCCCTGGTAGTAGCAGGTCTCGAAATGCAGGCCAGGCAGCGTGGCGCCGCCCCAATAGCGGCCGTACAGCGTGTCGGCGCCGCGCAGGCACAGCGCGCCTGCGACCGGGGCGCCGTCCAGCTGGGCCAGGAACATCACCAGCTGGCGCGGCATCGAGGCTGCCAGATGGCGCAGGAACGGCAGGGTCAAGGCAGGCGAGTTGCCGTACTCGGCGAAGGTCTGCAGATAGAACCCATGCATGGCGAGYAGGTCATCTTCGCTGGCTTCATCCCCATGCACGATCCGATAAGTGACCCCGCTGCGTGCCAGCTTGCTGCGTTCCTGGCGGATGTTCTTGCGGCGCTTGTGGTCCATGGCGGCCAGGAAATCGTCGAAATCGCGCCAGTCGCCCGGGTTGTGCCACTGGAACTGGATGTCCTCGCGGAGCATCCAGCCCGGCCCGAATGCCGCATCTTCCTCGGCGCGGTGGAAATTGACGTGCGCCGACGACCAGCCGATGCGATCGACCTCGGCACGCAGCGCCTCGGCCAGTGCTGCGCGATCGACGTCGTCATGCGCCAGCAGGCGCGGCCCGGTCACCGGCGAGTACGGCACCGCACCCAGCCATTTGGGGAAGTAGTCCAGCCCGTGCCGCGCGTAGGCGTTGGCCCAGGCATGGTCGAACACGAACTCGCCGTGCGAGTTGTCCTTCAGGTAACCGGGCATCGCTGCGACCAGGGTGTCGCCGTCCCACAGGGTGAAGTGGCGCGGTCGCCAGCCCCATTCCGGGCGCAGGCAGCCGTGCGCTTCCAGCCCGGCCAGGAAGGCATGGCTGACGAACGGGTTGCTGCCGTCGTGCAGGGCGTCCCAGTCGGCGGCGGGGACGTCGGAGAGGCGATGGAGGAAGCGTGGATCAGGCATGGGGAGAGGATAGGGCAGGGCGATGGGGAATGGGGATTGAGAGCTTGAGCTGATCCATTCCACATGTGCCATCAAAACGGTGTTGCCGGAACACTGTGAAGGGTGCATTCGGGCGCATTCGTCGTGGCGGGAAAGGCGCAGATTGCGCTGGCGCCGTAGGAACGGTGCATTCCTTTGGATTCATGGAGAATACCGATGTCGTGCAACAACCCTGGTTTGCTGCTGTCGATTACYGCCGGCGCCGCAATCGCCGCAGCGTCTCTTTTCATGTCCGCGCCCGCGCGCGCCGCTGGCGTCGAGCCGCTTGGTCTAAAGAGTGATGTTGAGCTCGATACCCTTTTGACACAGCGCGCACGGTTCTCACTCGAGCGCATCCCGCTACTGGACGGACAGTCCCGTAGCCGCCAGGTAAGTGCCTCCATGGATATCGCCGCCGGGGTGATCACGGTCCGACTGGATCGATCATTTGTGCCTGAAGACTACGGCCCATCTTTCGAAGACCAGAGAAGCATCATCAACAACGGCCTGATCCATGAAGCCGAGAAGTTTGCGCCGGTAGTAACGGTGGAGTAC
>NZ_JBFULO010000538.1:0-2192 GCF_054049855.1 Stenotrophomonas sp. P5_B8
GCGCGGTGGCCTGACCAGGACGGCGGATGCGGCACTGTCGCGGGTCGTCATGGGGGCCCTCGATCACGCCTTGCCAGCGCAGGCTGCCATGCCGTCACCCATTGCGGCCCCCGAGCTTCCAAGCCAGGAGGCGCCGCCGTCCGGAGGGCCGGTTGTGGTGCGCCCGTGGRGCGAAAGAAATACACCCCAGGCAGTTCCCGCGCCGGCCGTTACGGCTCCGCGGCCGCCTGTACAGAACATCCCTGCTGGGGATGCAGCCTTCGTGTTCTGACGAAGTCGTCGCACGGCCAGCCACCCGGCGCGGCCGATTCAGTTGTGTTTGACCATCAACAAGGAAATCACCAATGAAGCGTACCAATCTCGATCTGACCCAGACCCAGCGCACGCTGAAGACCATGCTGATGGCTGTCGCCTTCGTTGCCATGGCGGTCGTGCCGGACGTGTTTGCCCAGGGCACCAACTTCGGCGGCACGGATGAAAAAGTCTGCGGCTTCTTCACCAACATCAACGGTCTGCTCAACATCGCCTCGATCGCGGTGGTCACCATTGCGGTTATTTTTGCCGGCTATCAGATCGCCTTCGCGCACAAGCGCATCGGTGACGTCGCCCCGATCCTGATCGGCGGCCTCCTGATCGGTGCCGCTGGCCAGATCGCCAAGATGCTGCTCGGCGATTCCTCGAGCTCCAACTGCGGTGGCAGCRCTGCTGCCGCTCTGTACAACGCAGTCCAGTACTACAGTGCATAAGAACGTGCTGTTCCGGGGCTGCACACGCCCGGCCATGTTTCTGGGCGTGCCCTACGTCCCGTTCTTCCTGGTTGCAGGTGGCCTGTTGCTGCTCAGCATGTACTTCGACATGCGGCTGCTGGTCACCATTCCGATCGCCATTTTCGTCATGCGGCATATGGCCAAGCGCGACGAAATGATCTTCCGGCTGATCGGTCTGCGTCTGCAGTTCAAGTTCAAGGCGCGGAACCTACAGGACCATGACGGGATGTGGGTGTTCACGCCCAATCACTACCGCGACAAACAGCCGCCGTCGGTCTGAGGCGTCAGGCAGCACGCTGGGCAGGCGATCCATCTCGCCTGCCCAGTCCAGGCAAGAGCTCCACCTCCGCAGCATCTTCATTGGAAGCAGGCATGTTCAGTCCCGATACGTCGATCAGCGAATTCATTCCCCTGTCGTCCCATGTGGCGCCGACGGTCGTCAAGACCACGGGTGGCGATTTCCTGTTGACCTGGCACTTGGAAGGGCTTCCTTTCGTTGGGCGCGAGGATTGGGAGCTGGAGCACAAACACAACACGTTCAACCGGCTCTTGCAGACGCTACGCGCGCCAGACTTCGTCAACGTGGCTTTCTGGGTGCACGATATTCGCCGCAGGCGCCAGCTCAAGGCGCGCAGCCAGTTTGGTCAGCGTTTCAATCAGGATGTGTCCGACCAGTACATGGGCATGCTGTCTTCGCAGCGCATCATGCAGAACGAGCTGTACCTGACCATGCTCTACCGCCCTGTGGTGGCGGGCAAGCGGATGATGGACAAATCGTCCAACGTGACCAAGCTGCAGGCAGAACAGGACCAGGCCATTGCGACCCTGCTGGAAATGGCGGGCAACGTCGAGGCGGTCATTCGCGACTACGCCCCGTATCGCATGGGCATGTACGAGGCCAAGAACGGTCAAGTTTTCTCCGAAACGCTGGAGTTCTTCGGGTATCTCCTCAACCGGATCGATGAGCCGGTGCCGGTGTTGAGTGCCCCGGTGAAGGACTATCTGCCGGTCAGCCGGCACATGTTCTCCGCCAAAACCGGCGATTTCGTCGTCAGTACGCCCAACGGTGTGAACCACTTCGGCGCCATCCTCAACATCAAGGAGTACGCCGAGGGAACCTATCCTGGCGTGCTCAATGGGTTGAAGTATCTCGATTTCGAGTACGTCATCACCCATTCGTTCAGTCCGATGGGGCGACAGGATGCCCTCAAGGTGCTCGACCGTACCAAGGGCATGATGATCTCTTCAGGCGACAAGGCCGTCAGCCAGATCATCGAGCTCGACCAGGCCATGGACCAGTTGTCGTCGGGTAATTTCGTCCTGGGTGAGTATCACTTTCTGATGGCGGTCTATGCGGACAACCAGGAAAAACTCTCGGGCAACATCGCCGCCACCCGCGCCGAGCTGTCCAACGCGGGTTTCGTG
>NZ_JBFULO010000539.1:0-2180 GCF_054049855.1 Stenotrophomonas sp. P5_B8
CGCTACGGGTTCAGCAAGGTCGGCACCTATGAGTTCCCGGTCGGCAGCGTGCGCGACCTGGAATTCATCCTGAAGCGTAGCCCGACCCCGGCGCGCTGAGATTCATCACTTTCCTGCCTCGATCCGCATGGGGCGCAACGGCTTCACCCGCCGTTGCGCGGTCCATTCGTCTAATGGTCTTGTTTCCTCCCGCAGGTCCCACGCCGGAACGGCTAGGCTGAGTGCATGAATCCCCCTGTTTTACTGCTGCACGGCATCTGGAATGCGCGCGCCTGGGTAGGCCCGCTGGCCTGGCGGCTGCGTGCCCGCGGCTTCTCCGTGGATACCTTCGGCTACTCCAGTGTGTTCGGCGGCCCAGATGTGGCCGTTCCACAGTTGTTGGAGCGGCTGAGGAACAGCGGTCCGGTCTCGCTGGTCGGGCATAGCCTGGGCGGCCTGGTTGCGCTGGAAGCGCTGCGCCAGCAACCGGACCTGCCGGTTTCCCGCGTGGTCTGCCTGGGCTCGCCCCTGCGCGGCAGCGGCACCGCTCGCTCGCTGGCCGAGCACGGCTGGTCGCTGGCGCTGGGCCGCAGCAGCGAGTTGCTGCTCGATGGCCTACCGGCCTGGGAGGGCAGGGCCCGTGTCGGCCTGATCGCAGGTTCGGTCCCGCACGGGCTGGGCAGCCTGCTGGGCGCGATCGGCGAGGCGTCCGACGGCACCGTAGCCCTGGATGAGACCCAACTGCCCGGCCTGGCCGATCACTGCGTGGTCCCGGCCAGCCACAGCGGGCTGGTGTTTTCCCCGGAGGCGGCGCGCCAGACCGCCGCGTTCCTGCGCGATGGCCACTTCTGCCCCGACCGCGCCGCCCACGCCGCCTGAGCCCTGGCGGCGGTCGGGACCGCGACTAACACGGTCGCGGGGGGCGATCAGGTAGAATCCGCGCCCTGTTCCTCACGCAAGCACGGAAATACCCATGGGTAGAGGCCCCTCGATCGAGAACCGCAAAAACGCGTCTGACGCGAAGCGCGGCAAGATTTTCACCAAGATCATCCGCGAGATCGGCGTTGCCGCGCGCGGCGGTGGAGGCGACCCCAACAACAACCCGCGGCTGCGCGTGGCGATGGACAAGGGCTTGGCCTCGAACATGTCCAAGGACGTGATCGAACGGGCCATCAAGAAAGCCACCGGTGAACTGGAAGGCGTGGAATACGAAGAGATCCGCTACGAGGGCTATGCCCCCGGTGGCGTGGCCGTGATCGTGGACTGCCTGACCGACAACCGTGTCCGCACCGTGGCCGATGTCCGCCATGCGTTCAGCAAGTGCGGCGGCAACATGGGTACCGAAGGCTCGGTCTCCTTCATGTTCAAGCGGGTGGGCGTGCTGCATTTCGCCGCCGGCGCCAATGAAGAGGCCGTCACCGAGGCGGCCATCGAGGCCGGCGCGGATGACATCGTGGTCTACCCCGAAGACGGGGCGATCGACGTGCTGACCGCCGCCGACGCCTATCACGCCGTGAAGGATGCGATGGAAGCCGGTGGTCTGAAGCCCGACCACGCCGAGCTCACCTTCCGTGCCGACAACGACATCGCGGTCGAGGGCGACACCGCCCTGCAGGTCAAGAAGCTGCTGGACATGCTCGAAGACCTGGACGACGTGCAGGACGTATTCTCCAACGCCGATCTCGGCGCGGACGCCTACGCCTGAGCGTGCGCGTCACCGGTCGCTTTGCGCGACCGGTGAGCGGACAATGCGGACCATGATGACTTTCGCCGTTCCCTGTTATCGCCGCCGCAGCTGTCCGTTCCGGGCCGCGGGCGGCCGTGTGCGTGCCGCATGACCCGCATCCTCGGCATCGACCCCGGTTCGCAACGTACCGGGGTGGGCATCATTGATGTGGACGCCGCCGGCAAGGTCGTGCATGTGCACCACCTGCCGCTGGTGCTGCTGGGCGCGGACGACTTCCCCCAGCGGATGAAGCTGCTGGTGGTGGGGCTGACCGCCCTGGTGGAGGAATACCGCCCGGACGAGGTCGCCATCGAAAAGGTGTTCATGGCCCGCAACCCGGACTCGGCGTTGAAGCTGGGACAGGCGCGCGGCGCGGCGATTTCCGCCGTGGTCATGCGCGACCTGCCGGTCAGCGAGTATGCGGCCACCGAAATCAAGCTGGCCGTGGTCGGCCGGGGCGGTGCGGAAAAGCAAC
>NZ_JBFULO010000540.1:0-2165 GCF_054049855.1 Stenotrophomonas sp. P5_B8
GTCGCCAGCGCTGCTGCCGGCGCTGGCCAGCACCGCGCTGCTGCTGATCGTGTCGGCGATGCTGCAGGAATCTTTCCATATGGCCTACCGCGACGAACTGACCGGCCTGCCCGGTCGGCGCGCGTTGAACGAGTGCCTGCAACGGGTGGGGGCCACGTACACGATCGCGATGGTGGATGTGGACCACTTCAAGCGCTTCAACGATACCCACGGCCATGACAACGGCGACGACGTGCTCAAGCTGGTGGCCGCGCGCCTGGCCGAGGTGGGCGGCGGCGGACGCGCGTTCCGTTATGGCGGCGAGGAGTTCGCGCTGGTGTTCCTGGACCGCCCTGCCCCGGCGTGCGTGGAGGCGGTGGAAGCGGTACGGGCGATGGTGGAAGCCACGCGCCTGCAGCTGCGCGATCGTGCGGCGCGCGTGCAGGACGACGCGGTGGGCCGGCTGCAGCGCGGCCGCGGTGGCGACGGCACGGTGGTGCAGGTGACGGTCAGCATCGGCATGGCCGACAGCCGCGTGGGCGACGGGACGCAGGCGGTGATCAAAGCCGCCGACCAGGCGCTGTACGCGGCCAAGGATGCCGGGCGCAACTGCGTGCGCGCCCACGGCCAGCAGCGGCCGGTGGCGGTGCGCAGCCGCGAGCCGGCTCAGGGCAGCGCGTCGAGATAGAACCAGCGGCCGTCTTCGCGGACGAAGCGGCTGTGTTCGAGCATCTTGACCGCGCTACCGCCGCCGACCTTGTAACGGGCGGTGAAGTTGACCTGGGCGTGGTCCGGGTCGGTGGTGGTGTGCGTGTGGATTGTCAGTCCCAACCAGCGGGTGCGCTGGCCGGGGGCTTCGTCCAACGATAATTCCTGCGGGCGCGTGGACGGATGCCAGCTGGCCAGCAGGTAGTCCGGCAGCTGCTTGACGTAGGCGCTGTAGCGCGAGCGCATCAGGGCTTCGGCGTCGGGTGCGTTCGCGCCGGCGTGGTAGAGGCCGCAGCAGGCGGTGTAGGCCAGTGGGCGGCCGCAGGGACAGGGGTCGGGTGTGCTCATGGGGCTATTGTCGCGCGTTTGCTTGGGTCCGCCGTGGGTGCGGACCGTGGGTATGGGCGTGCTGGATGCGCCGTAGGTACCGAGCGTTGGTCGGTACGTGTGTGCGGTGGCGCAGGGCAGCCGACCCACGGTCGGCTCTACCCGGTGTGGGGGTCCGGGCGTATGCTTGCGCGCCTTGTGTCGCGAAGTTGCTGCCGTGCTCGAGCTGGTTCCCCCTGAGCTGTTGTGGTTGGTGGCGATCGCCTTCATCGCCGGCCTGGTCGATGCGGCCGTGGGTGGCGGCGGGCTGGTGCAGTTGCCCGGCCTGTTCACGGTGCTGCCGCAGCACATCCCGGCGATGCTGTTTGGCACCAACAAGTTCAGTTCGATGTTCGGCACGGCGGCGGCCGCGTTCCGCTACGCGCGCAACGTGCGCTTCCCGTGGCGACCGGTGCTGTTCGCGGCGGGCACCGCCTTCGTGTTTTCCTTCGCCGGGGCCACGGCGGTCAGCCTGCTGCCCAAAGACGCGGTGCGCCCGCTGGTGCTGGTGCTGCTGGTGGCGATGCTCGGCTACACGCTGTGGAAGAAGGATTTCGGCGCGTTGCACCGGCCGCGCGAGATCGGGCGCCGGGAGCTGGCCATGGCGCTGGGCATCGGCGCGGTGATCGGCTTCTACGACGGATTCTTCGGGCCGGGCACGGGCAGCTTTCTGATCTTCCTGTTCGTGCGCTTCTTCGGGCTGGACTTCCTGCGTGCCTCGGCCGCCTCGAAGGTGGTGAACCTGGCCACGAATGYCGCTGCCATTTCCTTCTTCGTGCCGACCGGCAACATCCTGTGGCTGTTCGCGCTGCCGATGGCCGCCGCCAACATCGTCGGCTCGGTGGTGGGCACGCGGCTGGCGCTGCGCGGCGGTACGCCGTTCATCCGCAAATTGTTCGTCGGTCTGGTGGTGGTGCTGATCGCGCGGATGGGCTGGGATACGTTCGGCGGATAACGCGTAGAGCGGGGCGCTGCGGCGACCGGTGATGGTGGAGCAGCCGACCAACGGTCGGCTCTACGTGGGTGCGGGATTTCCGTTGCCGGTGCGGGATTTCCGTTGCCGGYGCGGGATTTCCGTTGTGGGTGCGGGRTTTCCGTTGCCGGCGCGGGAA
>NZ_JBFULO010000541.1:0-2149 GCF_054049855.1 Stenotrophomonas sp. P5_B8
GGAGAGAGGTCCTGGGAGAGAGGTCCTGCCGCCGCCATTGCTCCGTTGTTGCCTCCAACGCGTACCGACCAATACTCGGTACCTGAGCGGGGAAACTCAGTACTTCAGGTTCTGCGACCAGTAGGTCTCGATCTGCTTGACCAGGGCGTCCGGCAGCGGCACGTAGTCCAGCTGCTTGGCCTGGGCATCGCCGTTCTTGTAGATCCAGCGGAAGAACTCCTGCGTGGCCTTGGCGTTGGCCACGTTCTTGGGCTGCTTGCGCACCAGGATGAAGTTGGTGGCGGTGATCGGCCACGCTTCGGCGCCCGGGGCGTTGGTCATGACCAGGTAGAAGTCCTTCGAACTGGCCCAGTCGGCGCTGGCGGCCGCCGCGGCAAACGAGGTGTCGCTCGGCAGCACGACCTTGCCCGAGGCGTTCTTCATCGCCGCGTAGGACATCTTGTTCTGCAGCGCGTAGGACAGTTCGACGTAGCCGATGCCGCCCTTGATCTGCTTCACGTAGGCGGCCACGCCTTCGTTGCCCTTGCCACCGATGCCGACCGGCCACTGCACCGAGGTGCCTTCACCGACCTTGCTCTTCCACTCCGGGTTGACCTTGGAGAGGTAGTTGACGAAGTTGAAGGTGGTGCCCGAACCGTCCGAGCGGTGCACGACGGTGATCTTGCCGTCGGACAGCTTGACGCCCGGGTTGAGCGCGGCGATGGCCGGGTCGTTCCAGGTCTTGATCTTGCCCAGGAAGATGTTGGCCAGGGTCGGGCCGTCCAGCTTCAGTGCGCCCGGGGCGACACCGGCCACGTTGATCACCGGCACCACGCCACCGATCACCGACGGGAACTGTGCCAGGCCTGCGGCGGCCAGTTCTTCCGGCTTCAGCGGGGCGTCGGAGGAACCGAAGTCAACCGTGGCCGCCTTGATCTGCGCGATGCCACCGCCGGAACCGATCGATTGGTAGTTGACCTTCTTGCCGGTGGCGACACTGTAGTCGGCCGACCACTTGGACATGACCGGGTAGATGAACGAGGCGCCCGCGCCGGTCACATCGGCGGCGTTGGCGGCGAACACGGACGACGCGGCGAGGACGGCAACGGCGGCGCGCGACTTGAAGGCGTGGATCACGGGGTGGCTCCTGGGATGGATGACGGTGCGGGGTGTCCCGCCCGGCGCTCATTCCATAACCATTCGATGACAGCCCAGCGACTGTCATATGACCGCCTCGTGACATGCTTCATGGGACGCCCGTCACAAGGGGCGCAGCGGCTCCGGAACCCCGTACTGGCGGCCGTCATAGCGCAGCACATGGCGCTCGCCCTCTACCGGCGTGGCCTGGTCGCGGCATTCCTCGCCGTCCATCCAGCTGCGCGTGGTGACCCGGCGTTCGCGCAGGACCAGGTCGGCCAGCCCGTGCTTGCCCTTCGGGCCAACGGCAACCGTGCGCGACACCTCGGTCGATTCACCGGCGCAGCGGGTGTCCCACTCGGCCTGGAAACGGCGCAGCACCATCGGTGGGCCGAGCGCGCGCAGCGTGCCTGCCTGCATTGCCAGCAGCTGCAACTGTTCTTCGCTGAAGGGGTTGGGGCCGGAGCCATTGCGCCGCTGCACGCGCAGGYCGAAGGCGAGCGTGCCCGGCGCAAGCTGATAGCGCGCGGTATCCAGCTGCATGCCGTCGAAGAAGATCGCATCGCTGTCCAGTGCACCGGGCAACACCTTCCACGCGCGTGGTGCGAGGGTGTCGCTGTCGATCACCAGGATGTCCACGTCGCCCTCGCGGGCGTCGTGGTCGCCGCCATCGCGCCAGACCGGCGTGGCCAGCAGGGTCAGTTCGGGGCGTGCCGGCCAGCGACGGCAGACGCTGCCAGCGGTGTCGCGGGTGTAGCCGGGGCGATCGGGCAGCACGTTGTCCGCCCGCACCACGTACGCCTCTTCCGCGGCCGCCTGGGCGTCGTGGCAGTCCTGCGCATGGGCGGGCAGGGCGGTGCCGCCGACGGCGGCCAGCAGCAGCGACAGGGCGATACGCATCGGGTTCCATCCATGGGAAAAGGGCGCCCAGCATACCCGCGCACCCTGAGGGGGTGACGCCACCCCATGGGTGGCTGCACGCCATGCAGGAAAGGTAGAGCCACCCCATGGGTGGCTGCACGCGGTGCCGGAC
>NZ_JBFULO010000542.1:0-2139 GCF_054049855.1 Stenotrophomonas sp. P5_B8
GCGTAGTCGTTCCACTTCTGCTCCGGCGCATCCACGCCGTAGCCGACGAACACCAGCTCGCTGCTGTCGACGTTCACCTCCGGCTGGCCACTGCGGGTGCCGATCACCATGTCGGTGCCGAATGTCAGGTCGCGGGTCTTGCCGGCCTGGTCAAGCTTGAGCACCGTGGATTCGTCAGCCGTGGTTTCGGTCATCGCCACGTCCTGGAACCAGCTGTCACCGTTGCCCGGCTGCAGGCCGATGCGCTGCATCTGGTCGCGGATGTAGTTGACGGTCAACGCTTCGCCCTTGCTGCCCGGTGCACGACCTTCGAAGTCGTCCGAGGCCAGGGTCTTGACCAGTTCGCCGAAGTCGGCGGCGTTGATCTCCGGGGAGAACGCATGGCCGACGGCGGCAGGCGACTGCGTGGCCGCATTGGCCGCGGAGTCGGCCGGGGCGGTGGCTTCGCCTTTGCACGCGGTCAGCGCGGCGGTGGCGGCAAGGCACAACAGAAGTTTGCGGGGCATCATCGATTCCTGGATCCAGTGGGCCGGTGCATTCAACGCACCGGGAGAGGGTATCAATCCTGCGGCGCGGCGTCGGTATCGAACGGGATGGCCTGCGCACCGCTGATCGCGCCGACGTGCGCGCTGCGATGCACATACAGGGTGACCTCGCGCTCGAACTGCAGGCTGCCGTCGACGCTGGCCTTCGGGCCGATGATCACGCGCGGCTTGCGCCCGCTGGTGAGGGACAGGTTGAAGTTGGGCTTCTTGACCCGGATCCCGCCCTGCACCTGCGAGCCGACGCCGACGGTGATGTCACCGTTGACGGTTTCGATGTTGCCGCGCAGGCGCGTCTCGACCAGCCCGATGCCGCCATTGACGGTTTCCATGTTGCCGTCGATCTGGCTGCCGCGATCGATGAAAATGCTGCCGTTGACGGTCTCAACGTTGCCCGCGGCGACCACATCGCGGCCGATCCTGACGTTGCCGTTCACCGTGGAAACGCCGGTGGTCTGGGCGCGGTCGTTGACCTGGATACTGCCGTTGACGGTCTGGATCTCGCGGGTCACCACGCCTTCTTCGACGGTGATGCCGCCRTTGACCGTTTCCAGATCGCCGTAGGATTGGCCACTGCTTGCGCGGATGCTGCCGTTGACCTTGCTGATGTCGTCGCTGGCGAAGGCGGGCGCGCAGGACAGCGCCAGGGCCAACAGCAGCGAGAGCGGAATATGTTTCATGATGACCTCGTGTCCGGGGTGCGGCTGGCAGGCCGCCTATGGGGATGTCACCATGCATCGCTACAATCCGCATCTGCCTGAAGTCACTGGAAAGCCCTTGCGCCACAACGCTTCTTCCTCACGCTGGAATAACAATCCGTTGCCTGCACACCGGGGCGCGACCGCCTTGCGTGGGCTGGCGCGTGGCCTGTTGCTGGCGCTGGCGATGCTGGCGCTGGGCCCAGTGGCGGCGCAGACCTCCAAGGAAGCCGAGCGCAAGCTGCAGAAGCTGCGCAGCGAGCTGAAGGGCGTGGCGCAGGAACGGCGTGCGCTGGAGGGGCAGCGCGGCCAGGCATCGCGACAGCTGCGCGAGGCCGACGAGAAGGTTGCCCGTACCGGGCGCGTGCTGGCCCAGACCGAAACCGCGCTGCAGCGCGAAACCCGCGCCATGGAGGAACTGCAGCGCAAGCGCAGCGACCTGCAGGCGGGGATGCAGAAGCAGCGCGAGGAACTGGCCTCGCTGCTGCGCTCGGCCTACCGCATCGGCAACAACGCCCCGTTGAAGCTGCTGCTGTCGCAGGACCGCGTGGCCGACGCCAACCGCAGCCTGGCCTACCACCGCTACCTGCAGCGCGAGCGCGCGCGCCGCATCCAGCTGATCACCCATGACCTGGCCGAGCTGCAGGCCGTCGAGGCGCAGATCGTCGAGCGTCGCCAGGCGCTGGAAGGCACCCGCCAGCAGCAGAAGCAGCAGGTGGTGACCCTGGCCGATGACCGGCGCACGCGCGCGGCCACGGTGGCCAGCCTGGACGAACGTTACAAGGACCGCAGCGAACGCGAGAAGGCGCTGGGCCAGGACGCCAAGGCGCTGGAATCGCTGCTGGCCAACCTGCGCGCCGCCGCCGCGCGTGCCGAAGCCGAGCGCCGCGCCGCCGCAC
>NZ_JBFULO010000543.1:0-2137 GCF_054049855.1 Stenotrophomonas sp. P5_B8
CCTTGAGCTCGTTACCCAGCTTGTTGCGCTTGAACAGCGCGGCCTGGGTCAGCAGGGCATCCAGGTCGGTGCGGCTCCAATCCTGGGTGTTCAGGAAGTGCTTCAGGGACATCGATCGATCCTTTGCGGCTGGTTTTCCACCGTTGCCGGGGGAGGTTGGGGGCGCCGGGGCGCGGTCAGGGCTCAAACAAACGTATACAGATGAAACTTTTCAGATCGTAGAAACGAAAAAACCCAGCGCGGGGGCTGGGTTTTCCGAACAGACAGCACGAAGCTCCGGTTACCCAGCGAAAATGTGGGGTTCCGGTCGGCGGGCACGCGACGTCATGCCCGTAGCCATACGGGCGGCGCTGGTGTCGTGCTGGAAGTCGGTGAGTTTCATGGCCGCCAATCTTTGCATGCGCACGGGGTGGGTGCAAGACCTGAAGGGAACATTCAGGCGACAGACCTCACGGATTGGCGGCGCTGCCCTGCTCGGCGCCCATCCACGGAGTGATCGAGACCCGGATCTTGAGCCGGTTGCCCGGATCTTCGGGCAGTCGCGAGCGGTATTTGGTGCCCTTGTAGACGTAGTCCACGTCATAGGCGATGGGCCGGCGGAACTCGCGGCCGACCGGAATGATCCGGCATTCACGGGTCAGCAGCGGGCCGTTGTTGGCCGCCGGGGCCGGCGCCTCGGCGACCGGCGTCTCTTCCTCGCTCCCGTCTTCACGGCGGAAGATCGAGCGCACCGAGTCCATGAAACGGCCGAAGCGGCCCTTGTCTTCCTGCGGCTCCTCGCCGGTCACGTTGACCGGCGCCAGCGTGCGCGTGGACACCGGCTCGCAGTGCTCTTCGGTGCGGGTCGCGCGCAGGGTCTGGAACACCGGCTCCACGTTGAGCACCTGTGCGTAGTCGAACTTGACGTTCTCCACGATCACCACCCGGTTACGGACCTCACCGTCCTGGGCGCACGCCCCGAAGGCGGCACCTCCGAGCAGGCAGGCCAGCGTCAGCAACGAAGCGGATTTCATTGGCAACAGGTAAGAGGACAAGGTGGCTAGTTTAGGGAGTGCCAGGCACAAGGGGCTGAACATTACCCTTCCGCGACGATTCTGCCCATAGGCCGTTGCCCTGGCGGACAGCCAGGACCCCCGGCGCTGAACGCGGATGTGATCTAAAATCGTGGGCTTGCCCCCTTCCCTCCCCGCCACCGACCCCCATGACCCTGCGCCTGCACAACACCCTGACACGCCAGCTCGAACCGTTCACCCCGCTCGATGCGACCTGTCCGACCCTGTATGTCTGCGGCCCCACGGTCTACAACTATGTGCACATCGGCAATGCCCGTGGCCCGGTGGTGTTCGGGGTGCTGGCCGACCTGCTGCGGCGCCGCTTTGGCGGCCTGCGCTATGCGCGCAACATCACCGACGTGGACGACAAGATCAACACCGCCGCGCGTGAACAGAACGTGCCGATCAGCGCCATCACCGACCGTTTCGCCGCCGCCTACCGTGAAGACATGGGCGCGTTGGGCGTGGTTCCCCCGGATATCGAGCCGGAAGCCACCGCGCACATACCGCAGATCGTGACGATGATCGAGCAGCTGATCGCCGCCGGCCACGCCTACGCCGCCGAAGGCCACGTGCTGTTCTCGGTCAGCTCCTACGCCGACTACGGCAAGCTCTCGCGCCGGGACCCGGACGAAATGCTGGCCGGCGCACGCGTGGACGTGGCCCCCTACAAGCGCGAGCCGGGCGACTTCGTGCTGTGGAAGCCGTCCAGCGACGACCTGCCCGGCTGGGCATCGCCGTGGGGCCGTGGCCGCCCCGGCTGGCACATCGAGTGCTCGGCAATGGCCGCCGCGCACCTGGGTGAAACCATCGACATCCATGCCGGCGGCGTGGACCTGCAGTTCCCGCACCACGAAAACGAGATCGCGCAGAGTGAGTGCGCCCATGGCGGGCGGATCTTCGCGCGGTTCTGGCTGCACAACGGCATGCTCAACTTCGGCGGTGCGAAGATGAGCAAGTCGATCGGCAACATCGAGCGCGTGCACGACCTGGTCCGCAAGCACGCCCCCGAAGCGCTGCGCTATGCGCTGCTGTCGGCGCACTACCGGCAGCCGCTGGACTGGTCCGATGCGCTGATCGAGCAG
>NZ_JBFULO010000544.1:0-2132 GCF_054049855.1 Stenotrophomonas sp. P5_B8
GCTCAGGCATGGGAAGGTCCGAAAACGCCCCCTCTCGCGCAGGGAACCGCAGGGCCGGTCGGTCCCTGAAGGCTGGCAAAGACCCATACAGGGCGGGGGCTGGGCCGTGCTGCAGGAAGTGCGGAAAAAGCACCCCAAGAAGTGCGCAGGCGTGGAGGGGAGACGAGTGCGCGCGCTAGGTCAACAGCTGCCTGCGCAGCGCCAAACCTCCACCTGTTCAGATTCGCCTGATCAATTGCAATTTGTTGCATGGATCACACTTTCTCGACCGCGCACACTGCGCTCCGCTCCGCTCTGCCCCCCCGATGAGGCGACGTGGCCGTGGTACTGCGCTACCTAGAAGCGCGGCCGATCACATTTATTTCACCGTACGGGGTTACTCATTGATCCGCACGGTGCGCCCCCCCTGGAGATCATTATGAATTTCGCAGTAGGCACCACCCTCTCGGTTGCCATCACAGCCACCCTTGCCCTCACCGCYACGTCACAGGCGGCCACACTGACACCGGGCCAATCCGGGACGGTTCAGCCCGGCGATACGGCGGAGGGTTGGGCATTGACCGGGGCGAACCTACAGGTCCTTCCGGGCGGCCAGACGCTGAGCATCAACGCCACTGACAGCTCAATCCTTAACTTGTCAGGTGGCCAGGTCACGGGCAATACCAGCACAGGTGCCATCCGCCTTTCTAACTCTCAGGCTGACATCCAGGACTCTGTAATCAGCAATGCCACTGGCCGGGCATTGTCGCTGGCATCCACCTTCACCGGCGGGCTGCCCTCGTCCGAAGCGACGGTACGCAGGAGCACGCTCACCGGCCTTGGCTTGGGGGCAAGCGTCTCAACCACCGAGGCGGGCCAGAGAGCATTACTCACGCTGGATGCCACACGGGTGGAAGGGCTTGCCAATGGCTCAATGACTCTGACTGGTGGCAATGGGCTGCTGGTGATCGGTACGGCGGATGTTCTCATCGGTAACGGCAGCGCCGTGATCGGTGCGCGAGATGGCATGTATGCGGTCGACACCAATGTAGGCGGGTCATCCAATGTCGTGATCGATGCATCACGCGTCGAAGGCGGTACCGGATCGGGGATCTACGTCGCGCCCTCGCGCGCCACAACCTCCCCGCCGACCGCCGCGGTCTTTACCGTAAGGAACAACGGCGAACTCGCTGGCGGTAACGGGAACCTGCTGTTTGTCGAAGCCCCAGATGCCATCATCGGTTTCAACATCGACGACTCGCGCCTCACCGGCAATATTCTCAACACCGTTGGCAGCACCCTCGATGTGGCGCTCAGCAATGGCGCCGGCTTGACCGGTGCTACCCGTGACATCACCTCGATGCGCGTGGACAACGCACGCTGGCAGCTCAGTGACAACAGCTCCACGGGCACGTTGGCGCTGGGCGCTGGCGGCGAAGTCGCTCTCGGCGACGGCAGCGCCTTCCACACCCTCAACGTCACCGGCAACTACACCGGCAACGGCGGCACGCTGCTGTTCAACACCGTGCTGGCCGGCGACGATGCCGCCTCGGATAAGCTGGTCATCGGCGGCGACACCAGCGGCCAGACCAACGTGCGGGTCAACAACGTGGGCGGGGCCGGTGCGCAGACGATCAATGGCATTGAACTCGTTACCGTGGCCAGCGCCTCTAACGGCCAGTTTGACTTGGTGGGCCGCGCGGTCGGCGGGCAGTACGACTATTTCTTGTTCAAGAATGCGGGCAACTGGTATCTGCGCTCCCAGCTGCCGACTGCACCGGACCCCTGCGATGCCGACCCGACACTGCCCGGTTGCGGCGGTGGCGTTGATCCGGTCGATCCGGTCGATCCCGTGAATCCGGTCGAGCCGCCGGTACCTGTGCTGCGCCCGGAAGGTGGCGCCTACCTGGCCAATCTGCAGGCAACGCAGACGTTGTTCCGCCTGGGCTATCACGACCGTCACGCCGGCCAGAACAGCGGCCGCGCCTGGGCACGGGTAGATGGGTCACGCACCGGTTTCGATGCGGTCGGCCGCCAGCTTGATGTGCACGGCAATAGCCAGTCCCTGAGCGTTGGCGCGGATGTGTGGCGCAATGACGCCGGCAGCGGCGCGGGCGTGATGCTGTCCAGCGGCAATGCCACCAGCACCTCCA
>NZ_JBFULO010000545.1:0-2128 GCF_054049855.1 Stenotrophomonas sp. P5_B8
ATCGGGATGCACATGGATATTGAATGAAGCTCCTTCCGACGGCAGCGTTCTCAAGACCGGCAAGAGCTGGCCGCTATGGATACCGATACCGTGACATCCGATGCTGCGCATTACTTCCTGACATACACAACTGGACCTTCTGCATATGGCGAATCACAAAGTACCGCTTTCCCTTTCCGATGCTGCCGCACTTCTGGATCTGCTGACAACCGACGATGCGTTCCGCGCCGCATTTCAAGCAAACCCGGCAGAAGCGCTTAAGCAGGTGAGTGAAGCTGCGGCGGAAGCGGCGGTCGAGTGCGCCATGCCGGGCCAGCTCGCATCAGTGGAAGAGCTGCTGGCTTCGCGCGCTCATCTCACCGGTCATCTCACCGAGAAGGGTATGTTCACCGTGCCGCATTGCTTCGTTGCGGGCGGCCAGTAATACGAGGATCTCGTCCCGGCGCCGCCTTGGCGACGGGACACCCCGACCGGGGCGGATAGGCCACGCTGTCACGGACGTTCAACGAGCGAAGCACCGCAGATCCTGCAACCTCGCCATAGGCCAGCCCACGCTGGCTTCGCAACCACTCCTGCTGCGCTGCCTCTCCCTGGGTATCACCGGCGTCGCGTAGCGCGGACGCCAATACACTGTGCGCCTGGAAGAGCTCATTGCCATTGATGAGCACCTTTAGCTGACGTGCCGCGCCGGCCGGGTCGCCAGCCATGCGTTGTTGATTGGCCTTGACGACAGCTAACAGCTCAGTGGTCTTCGCATCGCCTATCTCACTGGATAGTGTTTGCATCTGCGGCGTGTGACGGGCGAATGCGTCGCCCAACCCCATCCGTTGTGCCGCATACATCATCGATGCGGCGAAGAATAGCCGCTGCCCGCGATCATCGGCAGAGGGATCACCGGCAAGGGCAAGCAGGGACCCGAACGTCTTCTCCACCCGAACGCGAGACGCACACATTCCCGATGCCGCCTGGGTGACGACGGCAACCACGGAAAGGAACTCGCACACCGAAGCAGAATCTTTGCAGTTTGCAGCCGCCTCTACTGCCGCCGCTGCAGCAGCCTCCGTGTCCCCGCGATCCAAGTCCAGCGAGACCCCTTCCAGCCACTGTGCAGGCCCGGGGCCTGGAATGGCCGCCAGCATCTTGCTGGCCTTTTCAACATCACCGGACGCGGCGATCGCCGCCACCATATGTCTGTTTGTCTCACCGTTTGACATCGTCAACGCGCGGCGCTGGGTGGCCAACGCGGCGTTCAATTTTCCTTGTGCCAATTGAATGCGCCCAAGCAGATGCAGCGTCACCGGCCTCAGCGGGTTCTGTTGAACGTCGGCAGCTGCAACGGCACTCTCTGCTTCTGCGTACCGCCCCAGCAGGAATGCCGCCCAGGCATGGTTCACCCGTGCCCCATGATGGTCAGGGTAGAGATTCTCCATCGTCGCCCAGGCATCCAGCGATGCGGACTCATTGTTCGAGAGCAGGTCCAGCTTCCATGCGTCCAGATACAACTGTTCCCTCGTCGTCAGGCGACTGCGCAGGCGGTCAACCTTCGCCAGGATGTCCCGCGCTTCATCCCGCTTGCCGAGGCTAACCAGCACGCGCATCTGCGCAAGCCAGGCCATCGCAAATTCGGGGTCGATGTTGGTGGCTATCTCAAAGTACTTTCGCGACTCTCTCACCTGGTCGTCGCCATACATTGCCTGGCCCTTGGCATATGCGTTCAGGGCATCCAGGTTTGCCGTCGCAACTTCCGGCAGGGGATTGGAGGCCCGCTGCACGTCCGACAGGGCTTCACCCAGGCGGCCGCGCAATTGAGCGACTACCTCATCGGTGGAGGACAGCGCCGAGCTGTAGCCCCTTCCATCGGCGTATACGCTATAGACAGACTTCTTGCTCACCGGATCGATCACGTCAATCGAGACCCGGAGCTTTCCGTGGATTTCGCGGACGGACGGTACAAGCACCGCCCTGGCACCGTCGCGTGACGCAATCTGGACCGCGGCGGCCCGGTCGATGATGCTGCCTGGCGCGCGCATCATCCGCCCCATCGTGTCGCGGGTCTTGAGATCGCTGAGCACGTTCACGTATCGGGACTGTTCAAGGCTGATCCGAAACGCCTGTCCGAGCCCATCAT
>NZ_JBFULO010000546.1:0-2112 GCF_054049855.1 Stenotrophomonas sp. P5_B8
GCCGGGAGCCCTCACCCATGACGGCATCCATCTGGTCCAGGTGGACGGCGTTTCTGCCGGTGAATACCAGTTGCAGGGCCGTGCCGTGGGCGGTGCCTATGAGTACTTCCTGCATCAGGGTGGCCGCACCGACCCGACCGATGGCGACTGGTACCTGCGCTCGCAACTGCCGGTGGCCCCCATCGACGAGTGCCTGGCCAACCCGCAGCGCCCGGCTTGCCTGGACCCCGAAGTGCCCACGCCGGTCGAGCGCCCGGAAGGCGGCGTCTACCTCGCCAACCAGGCCGCTGCCGTCGGCATGTTCGACCTCACGATGCACGAGCGCGTGGGTGAGCCGAACCTGGCAGAGCGCCAGAAGAACGCGGATACGATGGGCGGCGTCTGGGCCCGCGTGACCTCGGACCATACCCGTGGCCGCATCGATGACCAGCTCACACATCAGGGCCGCCAGCACCTGCTGCAGGTGGGCGCCGACCTCACTCGTTGGGGCCGCGAAGACCGCGGTGTCGCTGGCGTGATGGTGGGGACCGGCGAAGCCACCGAGCGCGTGCTCTCCGAGGTCACCGGCTATACCGCCGAAGGTCGGGTCAAGGGCCGCGCCGCCGGTGTCTACGGCAGCTGGCTGCGCGATGCCGCAAACGACGGCGGCCTCTACGTGGACAGCTGGGCGCAGATCGCGCGCTTCCGTAACACCACCCATGGCGACGCCCTGCGCACCGAGCGTTACGACAACCGCAGCACCAGCGCATCGGTGGAAGCCGGCTATGCCTTCAACGTGCATCGCGGCAGCGCCAGCGCCATGTACCTGGAGCCGCAGGCACAGGTGATCTGGAGCGACTACCGCATGGACGGCGGCCATCACGTGGAGGCCAACGGCACCGACGTGCGCGAGGCCAATGCCGGTGACGTGCGCACCCGCGTCGGGGTGCGCCTGTTCGGTCACACCACGCTGGAGGGCATCAACCGCGTGCAGCCGTTCGCAGCCGTGAACTGGCTGCGCAGCCATGGCGGCGCCAACGCCGTGTGGCTCGATGACATCCGCCTGGAAGGAGCGGCGCCGCGCGATGTGTACGAGGCCAAGGCCGGCGTGCAGTTGCAGCTCAGCCGCAGCCTGACCGCCTGGGGCGAGATCAGCGCCGGGCGTGGTGCTCAGGACTACCGCAGCTATGGCGGTTTGTTGGGGGTGAAGTACGCCTGGTGAACTCGCTGACCGGGAAGCGTGCGCCGTGGTAAACCACGCGTCGCGCTGAAGAAGGGCGCCCCAAGGGCGCCCTTCTTGCTGTTCGGGCGGCACAACGCCGCCAGCACTGTGATCCTTGACACCCCAGGCAGAATCGAGGGTGCCTGGCGACCAGCGGCCTAGCGCCGATGCACGGTTTCGCGCACCTGAGCAAATGGCATCGCCAGTACTTCTACCTATCGGCGGCACCGTTGTTCTTCGGATGCCAATCCAGGACGCCACCGCGACACTGGGCCCTCAGTTCACCGAGGCGCCCCCATGAGCCAGGAACTCCCCGGCAGCACCCTTCCCCTTCCCGAGCAGGCCTACCAGGGACCGCTCTCCTTCGATGCGAAGAAGCTGGGTGTCAAGCTGCCGCCGATCACCGCCAGGCGCCCGCCGGACGGCGCGCCCAACGTCCTGCTGATCATGTTCGACGATGTCGGCTTCGGTGCCGCCAGCGCCTTCGGCGGGCCGGTGCGCACGCCCACCGCCGACCGGCTCGCCAACGGCGGCCTGCGCTACACCCGCTTCCACACCACCGCGTTGTGTTCGCCCACGCGCGCGGCGCTGCTCTCGGGCCGCAACCATCATGCGGTGGCGATGGGCCACATCACCGAGACCGCCACGCCCGCGCCCGGCTACCGCTCCACCCGCCCCAACTCGGCCGTGCCACTGCCGGAAATCCTGCGCCAGAACGGCTACAACACCGCCCAGTTCGGCAAGTGCCACGAAGTGCCCGTGTGGGAGTCCGGGCCCACCGGCCCGTTCGACCATTGGCCGGCCTCCAGCGGCTTCGAGCGTTTCTACGGCTTCATCGGCGGCGAAACCAACCAATGGACGCCCGCCCTGATCGACGGCGTGTCTACCGTCGAGGCACCGCTGGACCCCGG
>NZ_JBFULO010000547.1:0-2104 GCF_054049855.1 Stenotrophomonas sp. P5_B8
GTCCAGGTCTGCGATGACCTTGGGCTGCAGCAACGACACCGTGTAGGAGGCCACCGAGTTGCGGAAGCCGGGGTGGAACTCCTCGGTCACCGCCGCGCCACCGACCACCCCGCGCCGCTCCAGCACCAGTACCCGCCGGCCGGCACGCGCCAGGTAGGCGGCGCAGACCAGGCCATTGTGGCCGGCGCCGATGATGATCGCGTCCCAGGTCTGCGCAGAAGGGTTTGTCATGACGCTCTATATATACCCGCCCCGAGCAGCCTGTCGCGCCCGCCGTCGGCCTTTGCCGGTGCGGGTGTCACAGCGTGCCGGATCCGGCCGACCACCCGGTGAAGGTGCGGCTTGCCAACAGCCATGACCTTCGACACCCTTGCAGGTCGAGCCAGCGGCGTATCGTCTGGCCCACGGCTCCCCTGTGGGGGGCCATCCCCCGATGCATTCAGGCCTGGAGGCCAACCCACGTGATCCGCACTCCCAAGATCGTCCTGCTGACCCTGGCCGTTTCGGCCGCGCTGGTCGGCTGCGGCAAGAAAGACACCCCGGCTGCGGACACCGCGGCCTCCGCCGCCGCGCCGACCGCCACCGCTGCGGCCACCGAGTACAAGCTCGACGACAGCAAGCTGCCGGCCTACAACGCCTTCCACCCGTCCGACCTGGACACCACGATGGACGCCTGCGGCGCCTTCGGCGACTACRTCAACAGCAAGTGGCTGGCGGCCAATGAAATCCCGGCCGACCGCACCAGCTGGGGCGCCTTCACCATCCTGGACGAGCGCTCGGTCGCCGTGCAGCACCAGCTCGCCGAGCAGGTCGCGGCGGTCAAGAACCCGAACGGCATCGAGAAGATCGTCGGCGACTTCTGGGCCACCGGCATGGATGAAGCCAAGATCAACGCCCAGGGCATCGAGCCGCTCAAGGCCGACCTGACCGCCATCGACGGCCTCAAGGACAAGGACGCCATCGCCACCTACCTGCGCACCAGCGCGGCCAAGGGCGACAACGTGCTGTTCGGCTTCGGTCCGGAAGCGGACTTCAAGAATTCCAGCATGAACCTGGCCTACGCCAGCCAGGGTGGCCTGGGCCTGCCGGACACCACTTACTACACCGACGCCAAGAACGCCGACAAGCTCAAGGCCTACCAGGCCCACGTGGCCAAGGTGCTGGAACTGTCCGGCGTAGCCGCCGCCGACGCGGCCAAGCAGGCCGCGGACGTGGTCAAGTTCGAAACGCGCCTGGCCAAGGCCTCCAAGTCCAGCGCCGAGCTGTCGCGCGATGTCTCGCTGTTCTACAACCCGGTCACCGTGGCCGACGCCGACAAGCTGACCCCGAACTTCAGCTGGACCGAGTTCTTCAAGGCCCAGGGCATTGCCGCGCCGGAGAAGTTCTCGCTGGCCATTCCGTCCTTCCACCAGGAAGTGAGCAAGGCGCTGGGCGATACCGATCCGTCGGTGTGGCGCGCCTACCTGCGCTTCCACACCGTGGACAGCGCCTCGCCGTACCTGGCCGACGCGTTCGTGCAGGAAAACTACGACTTCTACGGCAAGACGCTGAACGGCCAGAAGGAAATGAAGCCGCGCTGGAAGCGCGTGCTGGGCACCATCGAAAACGATGCCGGCGATGCGTTCGGCCAGCTGTACGTCAAGGTCGCCTTCTCGCCGGAAGCCAAGGCCAAGATGGAAGAACTGGTCAAGAACCTGGCCGCCGCGCTCAAGGAGCGCATCCAGGGCCTGACCTGGATGAGCGATGAGACCAAGGCCAAGGCGATCGCCAAGTGGGAAACCTTCACCCCGAAGATCGGCTACCCGGACAAGTGGCGTGACTGGAACGGCCTGACCACCGGTCGCGACAGCTACCTCGGCAACGTGCGCGCAGCGAACGAATTCAACTACAAGTTCGCCCTGTCCAAGATCGGCAAGCCGGTGGACAAGACCGAGTGGGGCATGACCCCGCAGACGGTGAACGCGTACTACAACCCGCTGCAGAACGAGATCGTGTTCCCGGCCGCGATCCTGCAGCCGCCGTTCTTCGATCCCAAGGCCGACGACGCGCTCAACTACGGCGGCATCGGTGCGGTGATCGGCCACGAAATGACCCACGGTTACGA
>NZ_JBFULO010000548.1:0-2103 GCF_054049855.1 Stenotrophomonas sp. P5_B8
GACCAGCAACGTGCGCTCGGGCCAGCAGCTGTACGCGGAAAACTGCGACCTCACGGTGATGGCGACCGTCGGCGCGGGTGCCGAGGTGATCGCCGACGGCAGCATCCACATCTACGGTACGCTGCGGGGCCGTGCCCTGGCAGGTGCCCAAGGCAACACCACGGCGCGTATCTTCTGCCGTGAATTCCATGCTGAACTGGTCGCAATCGCCGGCCATTACAAGGTACTGGACGATGTCCCGGACACCCTGCGCGGCAAGGCCGTGCAGGTGTGGCTGGAACAGGACCAGATCAAGATCGCGGCGCTGGACTGATCCGGCGCCCACACAAAATGAATCAGGAGAAGTCCTTTGGCTGAAATCATCGTAGTCACTTCCGGCAAGGGCGGCGTGGGCAAGACCACCAGCAGCGCCAGCCTGGCATGCGGCCTGGCACGGCGCGGCAAGAAGGTGGCGGTGATCGACTTCGACGTCGGCCTGCGCAACCTCGACCTGATCATGGGCTGCGAGCGCCGGGTGGTGTACGACTTCGTCAACGTCGTGCACGGTGAGGCGACGCTCAAGCAGTCGCTGATCAAGGACAAGCGCTTTGACAACCTGTACGTGCTGGCCGCTTCGCAGACCCGCGACAAGGATGCGCTGACCCAGGAAGGCGTGGGCAAGGTGCTCAAGGACCTCGCCGCGGACGGCTTCGATTACATCATCTGCGACTCGCCGGCCGGCATCGAGAAGGGTGCGTTCCTGGCGATGTACTACGCCGACCGTGCGGTGGTGGTGGTGAATCCGGAAGTGTCCTCGGTACGCGACTCGGACCGCATCATCGGCCTGCTCGATTCGAAGACGCACAAGGCCGAGTCGGGCCAGGATGTGCCGGCGTTCCTGCTGCTCACGCGCTACAGCCCGGCACGGGTGGAAAGTGGCGAGATGCTGAGCATCACCGACGTGGAAGAGGTGCTGGGCCTGAAGGCCATTGGCGTGGTGCCCGAGTCGGGCGACGTGCTCAATGCGTCCAACAAGGGCGAGCCGGTGATCCTGGACCCCGAATCGGCGGCGGGCCAGGCGTATGAAGATGCGGTCGGCCGCATTCTTGGCGAAGAGCGTCCGATGCGCTTCACCACCGTGGAGAAGAAAGGCTTCTTCAGCAAGCTGTTCGGAGGGTAAGCATGGGACTGTTCGATTTCCTGAACCGGAAGAAGACCACTGCCGAAACGGCGAAGAACCGTCTGCAGATCATCATCGCGCAGGAACGCAGCCATCGCGGTGGCCCCGATTACCTGCCGCTGTTGCAGCGTGAGCTGCTGGAAGTGATCAAGAAGTACGTGAACATCGACGCCGATGCGGTAAAGGTGGATCTGGTGAAGGACGGGGAGCACGATGTGCTCGATATTTCCGTCGCCTTGCCGGAAGGTCCGCAACAACCCTGATGCGATAGCGCCCCTTCCCGTCCGGGCGGGGGCGCGCGACATGACCACGATGAACGATGCTGTGATCCAGACCGAGCCGCAGGTGACGCGGGTCGGCGATATCCGTTTCGACGATGCAGTTGCCCTGCTTGCGGCGCACGCGTTGCGTCTGCACCGTGTGGCCGAGGCTGCGCCGATTCCGGGCAGTTACTGGGGCGAGCCGGAGGCTGGGATCATCGGCAGCGATGTGTATGTGCGCGATGACACGCCAGTGCACTCGATGCTGCACGAGGCCTGCCACCTGATCGTGCTGCCGCCAGAGCGGCGTGCGCTGGTGCATACCGATGCCACCGATTCGGTGCCCGAGGAAGATGCCACCTGTTACCTGCAGGTCGTGCTGGCCGGGCAATTGCCGGGCGTGGGCAGTGATCGGCTGATGCAGGACATGGATGCGTGGGGGTATACGTATCGGCTGGGCTCTACGCGCGCGTGGTTCGAGCAGGATGCAGACGATGCCAAAGCGTGGTTGCTCGAACGCGGCCTTCTTCCTGCGTAAATCCGCATGCGCGGCCACGTCCGGGCGCGTGGCGACGCGCCCGACCTCGCGGCGACCTTCTTTTCACCCAGCGCAGTTCGAGCAGGATGCTGGATGCACTTGCCTGATTGATCGAACACAGATTGCTTCTGCCGTAGAGCCGACCG
>NZ_JBFULO010000549.1:0-2100 GCF_054049855.1 Stenotrophomonas sp. P5_B8
CTGTCGGTGCAGGCCTCCAACGCCACCAACTCCGCCAGCGACCGCAAGGCCCTGCAGGCCGAAGTCACCCAGCTGGTCAGCGAAATCGACCGCGTCGCCAAGCAGTCCGACTTCAACGGCACCAAGCTGCTGGACGGCTCGTTCTCCAGCCAGCTGTTCCAGGTTGGCGCCAACGCCGGCCAGGCCATCGCCATCGACAAGGTCGTGGATGCCAAGGCCGACGCCCTGGGCGGCGCGCAGTTCGTCACCGCCACCGCCGCTGCCCCGACGGTCGCCGCCGACGGCACCTCGACGGTCGCCGCCTTCAGCCTGACCAGCGCGTCGGGCACGGTGTCCTTCGCCGAGCTGAAGCTGACCGAGACCACCACCGCCAAGGCGGGCCAGTCGCTGGCCGCGCACATCAACGCCAAGATCGGTGAAACCGGTATCTACGCCGAAGCCGATGCCACCACCGGCGCCCTGACTCTGACCTCGGTCAAGGACAGCGTCGACAAGGACGGTGCCGTGGTGCAGCTGAGCGGCACCGACATCACGCTGGCCGGCAACGCCGCGGTTCCGACCAAGCAGTTCGCCGACAAGATCGACGTGTCGACCGTGAAGGGTGCCCAGCAGGCGCTGGAAATCGTTGACAAGGCGCTGAGCTCGATCAACAACACCCGCGCCGACCTCGGTGCGATCCAGAACCGCTTCACCTCGGTCGTTGCCAACCTGCAGACCTCCTCGGAAAACCTGTCCGCGTCGCGTAGCCGCATCAAGGACACCGATTTCGCCAAGGAAACCGCAGAGCTGACCCGCACCCAGATCCTGCAGCAGGCCGGTACGGCCATGCTGGCCCAGGCCAACCAGGTGCCGCAGAACGTGCTCAGCCTGCTGCGCTGATCCACGCCTGCCCGGCGGCGCCGGCATGACCGGCGCCGCATCCACCGTCTTACGCACCACCCACGCCTGAAGGAACTTCCATGGCACAAGTCATCAACACCAACACGATGTCGTTGAATGCTCAGCGCAACCTGAGCACCAGCGGCAGCTCCCTGGCCACCACCATCCAGCGCCTGTCSTCGGGCYYGCGCATCAACAGCGCSAARGACGAYGCSGCCGGYCTGGCYATYWSCGAGCGCTTCGGCACCCAGATCCGCGGYACCGACGTGGCCATCCGCAAYGCCAACGAYGGCATCTCGCTGGCCCAGGTCGCCGAAGGYTCSCTSASTGAAATCGGCAACAACCTGCAGCGCGTCCGYGAACTGKCSGTRCAGGCCTCCAACGCSACCAACTCCGCCAGCGACCGCAAGGCCCTGCAGGCCGAAGTCACCCAGCTGGTCAGCGAAATCGACCGCGTCGCCAAGCAGTCCGACTTCAACGGCACCAAGCTGCTGGACGGCTCGTTCTCCAGCCAGCTGTTCCAGGTGGGCGCCAACGCCGGCCAGGCGATCGCCATCGACAAGGTCGTGGACGCCAAGGCCAATGCCCTGGGTGGCGCGCAGTTCTCCAGCGGCACCGCCACCGCCATTGCCGGCGTGGCCGATACCGATACCGCTATCGCCGCCTTCACCATCACCGACAGCAAGGGTGCGGTGGTCAACTTCGCCGCGCAGACCGTCAAGAGCGTGGGTGACGTGGCCGCCAACACCGCTGCCAACGGCAAGGCCGTGGCTGCCTCGATCAACGCCAAGATCGGTGAAACCGGCGTTTACGCCGAAGCCGATGCCGCCGGCGCCCTGACCCTGACTTCGGTCAAGGACAGCGTCGACGCCACTGGCGCCTTCGCGAACATCGCCAGCTCGCTGGCCGGCTTCGCCGCCACCGCCCCGGCCGACGGCAAGCAGTTCGCCGACAAGATCGACGTGTCCACCGTGAAGGGTGCCCAGCAGGCACTGGAAATCGTCGACAAGGCCCTGGGTGCGATCAACAACACCCGCGCCGACCTCGGTGCGATCCAGAACCGCTTCACCTCGGTCGTTGCCAACCTGCAGACCTCCTCGGAAAACCTGTCCGCGTCGCGTAGCCGCATCAAGGACACCGATTTCGCCAAGGAAACCGCAGAGCTGACCCGCACCCAGATCCTGCAGCAGGCCGGTACGGCCATGCTGGCCCAGGCCAACC
>NZ_JBFULO010000550.1:0-2094 GCF_054049855.1 Stenotrophomonas sp. P5_B8
GGCCAGCACCGGCTCGCGTACCGCCGTGCGACGCACCGGGGCGGCTGCCTGGCGGGGGCGCGGTACGGCGGCGGCCGGGGCGCGGGCGGCCGCGACTGCCGCGCTGGCCGACGGCGCGGACTGACCGTCCAGCTTGAACAGCGACACCGCGTCGGTGAGGTGGCCGGCCTGCTCTTCCATCGAGCGCGCGGCGGCGGTGGCTTCTTCGACCAGGGCCGCGTTCTGCTGGGTGGTCTCGTCCATCTGGGTGATGGTCTGGTTGACCTGTTCGATGCCCGCCGACTGCTCCTGCGAGGCCGCCGAAATCTCGGCCATGATGTCGGTCACCCGCTGCACCGAGGCGACGATCTCGCCCATCGTTTGGCCGGCCTGGTTGACCAGTGCCGAGCCCTCGGCGACCTTGCCGACCGATTCATCGATCAGGCCCTTGATCTCCTTGGCGGCGCTGGCCGAGCGCTGGGCCAGGGTGCGCACTTCCGAGGCCACCACGGCAAAGCCACGACCCTGTTCGCCGGCACGTGCCGCTTCCACCGCGGCGTTCAGCGCCAGGATGTTGGTCTGGAAGGCGATGCCGTCGATGACGGTGATGATGTCGGCGATACGACGCGAGGACGCATCGATTTCATGCATGGTACTGACCACGCGGCCGACCACTTCGCCACCCTGCGAGGCCACGCCATGCGCGCCGATCGCCAGCTGGTTGGCCTGACGGGCGTGCTCGGCGTTCTGGCGCACGGTGGAGGTGAGCTCCTCCATCGAGGCGGCGGTCTCTTCCAGGTTGGCGGCCTGCTGCTCGGTACGACGCGACAGGTCGTTGTTGCCCGAGGCGATCTCGCCGGCCGCCGTGCTGATACTCGAGGAGGCCTGCTGGATGCGACCGACGATCTGGGTCAACTGGGCGACGGTGGAGTTCGCGTCGTCGCGCATGCTGGCGAACACGCCGTGGAACTGGCCCTGCATGCGTGCGGTCAGGTCGCCATTGGCAATCGCCTGCAGCAGGTGCGAGAGCTGGGACAGGTTRCCGTCGGCCACTTCCATCATGGTGTTGAGGTGTTCGATCATCACCCGGAAATCGTGATCGAAGCGCAGCGCATCGCCACGCTGGCTGAAATCGCCCGCGGCTGCCGCCTGGGCCAGCGACTGGATCTGGGTGTTGATCGCCAGCAGGCTGGCCTTGGCCGCGTCCATCGATTCGTGCAGGATCGCGCGGCTGCCCGGCAGGCGGCGCGCATTCTGCGACAGGTCGCCGGCCGCGTACTGGTTGAGTACGGCGATGGCGTCCTTGATCGCGTCCAGGTGGTCGAACACTACCGTGTTGGTGCCCACCGCCAGTTCGCCGTAGACGCCCGGGAAGTCCACCGGCATGCGGTGGGAGATGTCCGGGCCGGCGTGCATGGCCGACATCTGACGGGTTTCATCCGAGTAGCGGCGCAGCATGCTGGTCATCTCGCCGGTGGCCACCAGCATCTGCCCGACTTCATCGGTACTGGTGGCGCGGGTGCTGACGCTGAGGTCGCCCCGGGCGACCGATTTGATGGCATGCACGGCCTGCGACAGCGGACGGGTGATCACGCGCGAGATGACGAAGGCCAGGGCGGCGGCAACCAGCGACAGCAGCACCATGCAGGCGATGATCGCGGTCACGCTGGTGCGGTGGGTGGCGTTGGCCGCATCGATGCGGCCGGCCATGAGGCTGTTGCTGTATATGCCGAGCGCTTTGAGATCCTCGAACAGCTGGCGCCGCGCCGGACGCGATTTGTTGTCGGAGATGTCGCGGGCGGCGGCGGCGTCGCCAGCGGCCACGGCAGCGCGCAGGTCGGTGTTGGCGCGGAAGTAGGCGTCGGTGTCGGCGGCGACCTTGGCATACAACGCGCGCTCGCGATCATTGGCCGGCAGTGCGGCATAGGCGGCCAGCTCATCGCGGACCAGCTTGGCCGAGTCGTCCATGCGCTTGTTGTAATCGGCGACCTTGTCCGGCTGGTCGAGCATGCTGACCTGGGCCAGTTCGTAGGTGCGGAACTCCCCCAGCACCGCGCGCGCTTCGCCCAGGTGCTGAAGGGTTGGGATGTTGTTGCCGGCCATGGCGGCCAGTTC
>NZ_JBFULO010000551.1:0-2088 GCF_054049855.1 Stenotrophomonas sp. P5_B8
ACCCCGATCCTGACCAAGGCCACCCCGGAAGGCGCGCGCGACTTCCTGGTGCCCGCGCGCATGCACCCGGGCGAGTTCTACGCCCTGCCGCAGAGCCCGCAGCTGTTCAAGCAGATCCTGATGGTGGCCGGCTTCGACCGCTACTACCAGATCGCGCGCTGCTTCCGCGACGAAGCCCTGCGTGCCGACCGCCAGCTGGAATTCACCCAGCTGGACATGGAGTTCGCCTTCGTCCGCGAACAGGACGTGCAGGACTTCGTGGAAAGCATGATCCGCGCCATCTTCAAGGAAGTGGTCGACGTGGAGCTGGCCGCCAGCTTCCCGCGCATGACCTGGGCCGAGGCGATGCGTCGCTATGGGTCGGACAAGCCGGACCTGCGCATCGCGCTGGAGCTGGTCGACGTGGCCGAGCTGGTCAAGACCAGTGAATTCCCGGTGTTCACCGCTGCGGCCAACGATGCCGACGGCCGTGTCGCCGCGCTCCGCATTCCCGGCGGTGCCACGCTGAGCCGCAAGCAGATCGACGAGTACGCCGCGCATGCCGCCAAGTACGGCGCCAAGGGCCTGGCCTACATCAAGATCGCCGACAACGGCGAAGTCAGCTCGCCGATCGCCAAGTTCTTCAGCGAAGACGCCTTCGCCGCACTGGTCGCCCACGTCGGGGCTGGCAACGGCGACATCGTGTTCTTCGGTGCCGGCGGCTACAACAAGGTGTCCGATTTCATGGGCGCGCTGCGCCTGAAGGCCGGCAAGGACTTCAACCTGGTCGCCGCCGGCTGGGCGCCGCTGTGGGTCACCGACTTCCCGATGTTCGAATACGACGACGAAGCCCAGCGCTACGTCGCCCTGCATCACCCCTTCACCGCCCCGGCGGTGGACGACATTGCCGACCTGCGCGCCAACGCCAAGACCGCCGTGTCGCGCGGCTATGACATGGTGCTCAACGGCAACGAGATCGGGGGTGGTTCGATCCGTATCCACCGCTCGGACATGCAGAGCGTGGTGTTTGAGCTGCTGGGCATCGGCGCCGAGGAGGCCGAGGGCAAGTTCGGCTTCCTGCTGGACGCCCTGCGTTTCGGCGCGCCGCCGCACGGTGGCATCGCCTTCGGCATCGACCGCATCGCCGCGCTGATGGCTGGCACCGAGTCGATCCGCGACGTCATCCCGTTCCCCAAGACCACCGGCGCGCAGTGCCTGATGACCGGCGCCCCGTCGCCGATCCCGGACGAGCAGCTGGCCGAAGTGCACGTCCAGGTCCGCCCGCGCAAGAACTGATCCGTACCTTTCACCAGGAGAGCCAGGCAATGAGCGAGTTCGCGTTTTCGCTGGAGTGGGAAAAGCTGGGCAATGAAGGCGCCGACGCCAACCTGGTGACCGAGCGCGCCCGCGTATTCGGTGGCTGGCTGGTGCGCGTGGGAACCAACCCGGCGGCCATGGCGCTGACCTTCGTCCAGGACGGCGAAGGCCGCTGGGATGGCGAAGACTTCGGCGTGGAAGACTACGAGGAAGACGAGGAAGACGACCTCGACGAGGACGAAGAGGACGAGGAAGAAGGCGACGAGGACGACGAGGAAGCGTACGAGGACGAGGAAGAAGAGGAGGGCGACGAGGAAGAAGACGCCCCCCACGGGAGCCAGGCCTGAGGCCTGCCCCGGAGCCCGCCATGTACACCATCCGTCGTGCCACCGTCGAAGACGCACCGACCCTGTCGGTGCTGGCCACGCGTACCTTCGTGGAGACCTTCGGCCATCTCTACCCGGCGCAGGACCTGCAGGGCTTCCTCGAGGAAGCCTATGCGGTGGATCGCCAGCGCATCATCCTGGACCACCCGGACTATGCGGTGTGGCTGCTGGAACGGGACGGGGTGGCTGTCGGCCATGCCGCCGCCGGCCCCTGCGGCCTGCCGCATCCGGAGGTGCAGCCCGGCGACGGCGAGCTCAAGCGGCTGTACCTGGTCAAGGATGAACAGAGCTGCGGCTGGGGCAGCCGGTTGCTGGAAACGGCGCTGGAATGGCTCGAGCACGACGGCCCGCGCACGCTGTGGCTGGGCGTGTGGTCGGAGAACTTCGGCGCGCAGCGCTTCTACGC
>NZ_JBFULO010000552.1:0-2081 GCF_054049855.1 Stenotrophomonas sp. P5_B8
GAAGAAAGCCGCGAGGGGCTGGATGCGATGGAGGCTGGCCTGCTGGCGCTCGAATCGGGCCAGCAGGACCCGGAAATCATCAACTCGGTGTTCCGCGCCGCGCACTCGATCAAGGGCGGCGCCGGCACCTTCGGCTTCGACGCGATCGCCGCGCTTACCCACGTGCTGGAAACGCTGCTGGACGAACTGCGCGCCGGCAAGCGCGCACTCGAAGCCACCGCCGTGGATGCGATGCTGTCCTCGGTGGACGTGCTGCGCGCCCTGCTGCGCGAAGCCGAACACGGCCAGCCGGCCGACCCGCAGGCGGTGGCGGCGATCAAGGCGCGCCTTGAAGCGGTGCTGTCCGGCCAGGCCGCCGCCAGTGCCCCGGTCGCGGCGGCCAAGGTCGACGACACGCCCGAAGCATGGCAGATAGGCTTTGTTCCCTCCCCGTCGCTGTTCATGAGCGGCAACGACCCCCTGCGCATCATCCGCGAACTCGAACACCTGGGCTCGCTGCAGGTCGCCGCGCGCATGGAGCGCCTGCCCGGCTTCGACCAGCTCGACCCGCTCGAAGCGCACCTGGCGTGGGACCTCGGCCTGGTCGGCAAGGTGCCGCGCAGCAAGATTGAAGATACCTTCGCCTGGGTCGTGGACGACTGCGAACTGGACATCCGTCCGGCCGCACCGCCCAGCCTGGCCACCAGCGCACCGGCTGCCCCGGTAGCGGCGTCACCCGTTGCGTCTGCTGCCGCTCCTGCGCCCGGCGCGCCGGCGGCCGCCGCGCACGAAGCGGAAACCTCGATCCGCGTCGCGGTGGAAAAGGTCGACGCACTGATCAACCTGGTCGGCGAACTGGTCATCACCCAAGCCATGCTCAAGCAGGTCTCGCATGCGCTGGACCCGGTGCACGCCGAACAGCTGTTCGCCGGCCTGGACCTGCTCGAACGCAACACCCGCGACCTGCAGGAAGCGGTGATCGGCGTGCGCATGCTGCCGGTGGATGCGGTGTTCCGCCGCTTCCCGCGCCTGGTCCGCGATCTCTCCTCGCGGCTGGGCAAGCAGGTGCGCCTGCGCACCATCGGCGAAGGCACCGAGCTGGACAAGGGCCTGATCGAAAAGATCGCCGATCCGCTGGTCCACCTGGTGCGCAACTCGATCGACCACGGCCTGGAAATGCCCGACGTCCGTCGCGATGCGGGCAAGGATGAAACCGGCACCATCACCTTGGCGGCCTCGCACCAGGGCGGCCACATCGTGATCGAAGTCAGCGACGACGGCCGCGGCCTCAACCGCGAAAAGATCCTGTCCAAGGCGCTCGAACGCGGCCTGAGCGTGCCCGACAACCCCACCGACGCGCAGGTCTGGGACCTGATCTTCCAGCCGGGCTTCTCCACCGCCGATGCCGTCACCGATCTATCCGGCCGTGGCGTGGGCATGGACGTGGTCCGCCGCAACATCCAGGCGCTGGGCGGCGAAGTGCAGCTGGAAAGCAAGGCCGGCAACGGCACCCGCGTGCTGATCCGGCTGCCGCTGACCCTGGCCATCCTCGACGGCATGACCGTGGCGGTGGCCGGTGAAACGGTGATCCTGCCGCTGGCCTACGTGCTCGAAGCGCTGCAGCCGCAGCCCGAGGACGTGCGCACCATGGCCGGCGAAGGCCGCGTGCTGCGCGTGCGTGGTGAGTACCTGCCGATCCTCTCGCTGAGCGAGTACTACGGCTTCGGCGCCCGCACCAAGGACGACTCGCTGGTGGTGGTGGTCGAAGGCGATGGCCAGAAGATCGCGCTGGAAGTGGACGAACTGGTCGGCCAGCAGCAGGTCGTGGTCAAGAACATCGAAAACAACTACCGCCGCATCAGCGGCGTGTCCGGCGCCACCATCCTCGGCGATGGCCGGGTGTCGCTGATCGTGGACATCGGCGGCCTGGTGCGCTCGCTGCGGGTGCCGCAGGCGGCGTGATCTTTCGCAGTCGCGAAACATCCCCACGGTGTGCGCTGCAAACCGCGGGCCCCGGCTTACCCGCACCCAACACCCCCGCCTGTCGGCGCGCCCCCGCTACCCGCGGGGGCGCTTCGTCCGTGGGTTCGGCGGCCTTGGGC
>NZ_JBFULO010000553.1:0-2073 GCF_054049855.1 Stenotrophomonas sp. P5_B8
GTACTACTACATCACCCTGATGAACGAAAACTATACCCACCCGGAAATGCCGGAAGGTGCGGCCGAAGGCATCGTCAAGGGCATGTACCTGCTCACCGACGCCGGCAAGCCGAAGAAGAACGAGCTGCGCGTGCAGCTGCTGGGTTCGGGCACCATCCTGCGCGAAGCCATTGCCGCGGCCGAGCTGCTGGAGAAGGATTTCGGCGTCACCGCCGACATCTGGAGCTGCCCGAGCTTCAACGAACTGCGTCGCGATGGTTTCGATGCAGAGCGTTACAACCGCTTCCACCCGGAAGGCGAGCAGCGCAAGGCCTACGTGACCGAGCTGCTGGAAGGCCGCCAGGGCCCGGCGATTGCCGCCACCGACTATGTGCGTGCGTATGCGGACCAGATCCGTGCGTTCGTGCCGATGGGCTTCACCGTGCTGGGCACCGATGGCTTCGGCCGCTCGGATACGCGTGCGAACCTGCGTCGCTTCTTCGAGGTTGACCGGTACTACATCGCGCATGCCGCGATTGCGGCGCTGGCCAAGGAAGGGAAGATGACGGGTAAGGATGTGGCGCGGGCGATCAAGCAGTACAAGATTGATCCTGAGAAGGCTAATCCTGTCGGGGTTTGATGCTCTCCCGAGATTGAAGTAACTGAGGCGGCCTAACGGGCCGCCTCTTTTTTTTGTAGAATCCGGAAAGTGCTAAGTAATAAGAGCGGCCAATTGGAAAACTGGGGTCCACAGCGATTSAATAATTTTCCTCAACACGCGTAGCGCTATTAATCAGACCAAAATCCCAGCTCACGGGGGGCAGAATGAAGTACAGGGACAGTCAGTTGGACAAGGATCTTCGAGCTTGGTTTGGTAACGACATGTCCAAAGCGCTGCTGAGGTCAATCACTCTGCGACGCGGTTCTCTCAGAGGAATCAACTCTCTTGATATTAAGTTCGAGTACCCAATTGTCGCCTTCGCTGGCGTAAATGGTGCAGGAAAGTCAACCATTCTTGCTATGGCATGCTGCGCGTTTCATAACAAGCCAAAGGGGTTCAAGCTACCGCGGAGAAAAAACACCTACTACACATTTTCAGATTTTTTTATCCAACACTCAAAAGAGGTAGCGCCACAAGGAATCGAAATTGACTACAAAATTGCCTACAACAACTGGACCCCGGCGGAAGAGGTGCCCACTGGCATAGGCATAGCCACTCAGGCTCGTTGGAAGCAGAAGGGTGGAAAGTGGAACGACTACGCGGGTCGTGTCCCTAGAAATGTAGTGTTCTTGGGGATCGAAAGAATCGTCCCACATTCTGAGCGGAGCCAGTCCAAGTCCTATTCGCGCTCCTTCAAGGATGTTCCAACCAAAGGTTGGGAGGACGACGTAATGTCAGCCGTAGGAGCAATTCTGGGGAAAAAGTACGACGAGTTCCGATACACTGAGCATTCTAAGTACAGTCTTCCGCTAGTTCGATGCGGAGATGTGATCTACTCGGGCTTCAATATGGGTGCTGGCGAGAACGCGCTTTTCGAAATTTTCTCTAACATATACTCCGCAGGCGATGGCGCTTTGCTGGTGCTCGATGAGGTCGAGCTCGGACTTCATTCCAGAGCACAGCGGATGTTTATGAAGAAGCTGAAAGAGGTGTGCAAGAAGACCAACACGCAGATCATCTGTACCACTCATTCTCGTGAGATATTTGAGTCCCTTCCAGATGATGCAAGATTTTTTGTAGAGTCGGTCCAAGGGAAGACTCGAATTACAAGTGGTGTTTCGCCGGAGTTCGCTTTCTCGCGTATGGGGGCGGTACTGAAATATGAAGCGACCGTGCTTGTGGAGGACGATGTGGCGCGTGCCATTTTGCAGGAGTGTCTTGCGGCAGACGTGCGAACGCGTATTCAGATCAAAGTGGTCGGATCCGCCAGTGCACTTTCAAGGCAGCTTGCGGCAGCTTACGTCCGGAAAGAGGATCGCCCCACCATCTCGGTATTTGATGGTGATCAGAGAGTGCTCGAGAATCGGAATTTGAGTCATGCGAAAAAGATGGCCGAAACGGTCTCGGAAGAGTTCGGTGCGTGGTTTAGAGCC
>NZ_JBFULO010000554.1:0-2066 GCF_054049855.1 Stenotrophomonas sp. P5_B8
GCATTTTGTGTATAGGCGCTTGCGCCTATACACAAAATGCAACGATTCGGTTGGGCATTCCACCTGAACCCCGCGCCGTTGGCGCGCCCAACGCGGCCGCCGGTGGCGACCGCGTTCCGCGCATTCCACCTAAACCCCGCGCCGTTGGCGCGCCCCCTTTAACAAAAAGGGGGCTTTTCTCCAGATGGGGTGTCGGTGGTACCAACCAGCGGTCGGCACCTGCCGGAGTCACAGCGGTGGCGGTATTGAGTGACCGTTGGTCGGTGGGTCGGTGGGTCGGTGGGCCGGTGCGGTGCTCAGGCCTCGCCGAAATGTGCGTCTTCCATGGTCATCAGCGGGGCGGCGCCGGACTGGATCGCGGCGGCGTGGCTGAGGGTGCGCGGGAGGACACGGGCGAAGTAGAAGCGGGCGGTTTCGCGCTTGGCCTGCTTGAACGCCTCGCTCTGCGCGGAGGCATCGGCGGCGGCGACGCTGCGGGCCCACCAGTAGGCCAGCACCACGTAGCCCGAATAGAACAGGTAGTCGAAGCTGGCCGCGCCCAGTTCCTCGGGGTTGCCGGCGGCGCGCTGCAGGGTGGCCATCGTGAGCTTGCCCCATTCGTCGGCCTTGGCGCGCAGCGGGGCGATGAATTCGGCCAGCGCTTCGTTGCCTTCATTGGCCTTGGCGAAGGTTTCGATCTCGGCCAGCATCAGCTTCAGCCCGGCGCCCTGGCTGGAGGCGGTCTTGCGTCCGATCAGGTCCAGCGCCTGGATGCCGGTGGTGCCTTCGTAGAGGGTAGTGATGCGCGCGTCGCGGGCCAACTGCTCCATGCCGTGTTCACGGATGTAGCCGTGGCCGCCGAAGCACTGCAGGGCGTTGTAGGTGTTTTCGATGCCCCATTCGGTCTGGCAGGCCTTGGAGATCGGGGTCAGGAAGCTCACCAGGGTGTCGGCGCGCTCGCGCTCGCCGGCATCCTCGGCGTGGTGGGCAACATCGACCAGCGTGGCTGCGTGCAGGGCCAGCAGGCGGCTGCCTTCGACCAGCGACTTGATGGTGAGCAGCATGCGGCGTACGTCCGGGTGGACCAGGATCGGGTCGGCCGGCTTTTCCGGGTTTTTCGGGCCACTCAGCGAACGCGACTGCAGGCGCTCGCGGGCGTACTTGAGCGCGTTCTGGTAGGCGCGCTCGGACAGGCCGATGCCCTGCAGGCCGACGCCGAGGCGCGCGGTGTTCATCATGGTGAACATCGCCTGCAGGCCCTTGTGCGGCTGGCCGACGAGGTAGCCTTGGGCACCGTCGAAGTTCATCACGCAGGTAACCGAGCCCTTGATGCCCATCTTGTGTTCGATCGAGCCGCAGCGCAGCGCGTTGCGTTCGCCGACCTTGCCGCCGCGGTCGACCTTGAACTTGGGGGTGACGAACAGCGAGATGCCCTTGGCGCCGGCCGGTGCGTCGGGCAGCTTGGCCAGTACCAGGTGGACGATGTTGTCGGTGAGGTCGTGCTCGCCGGCGGTGATGAAGATCTTGGTGCCGGTGATGGCGTAGCTGCCATCGGCGTTGGGCTCGGCCTTGGTCTTGAGCAGGCCCAGGTCCGTGCCGCAGTGCGGTTCGGTCAGGCACATGGTGCCGGTCCAGCGGCCCTCGATCAGCGGCTTGAGGAAGGCGTCCTGCTGCCAGGCTTCGCCGTGCTGCTTGAGCGCTTCGATGGCGCCGTGGGAGAGCAGCGGGAAGTTGCCCCAGGCCAGGTTGGCGGCGTTGATCATTTCATTGAGCGGCACGCCCAGGGTGTGCGGCAGGCCCTGGCCGCCAAGTTCTGGCGCCGCGGTGAGGCCGGTCCAGCCGCCCTCGACGAACTGTGCGTAGGCCTGCTTGAAGCCCGGCGGCGTGGTCACTTCGCCGGTGGCCTGGTCGAGCGCGCAGCCGATTTCGTCACCGACGCTGTTCAGCGGTGCCAGCACGGTGGTGCTGAAGCGACCGGCTTCCTCGAGCACGGCGTCGACCACGTCGGCGGTGGCGTCGGCAAAGCCGAGGCGGGCGAACAGCGGTTCGACCTTGAGCACGTCATGCAGGGCGAAACGGATATCGGA
>NZ_JBFULO010000555.1:0-2064 GCF_054049855.1 Stenotrophomonas sp. P5_B8
GGCCTGTTCGGGCTTCGTGTTCGCGTTGAGCGTGGCCGACAAATTCATTCGCTCCGGTGATGCACGGCATGTGCTGGTCATCGGTGCGGAAACCCTGACCCGGATCGTTGACTGGACCGAGCGCACCACCTGCGTGCTGTTCGGCGATGGTGCCGGCGCGGTCGTGCTCAAGGCCGACGAAGAGACCGGCATCCTCAGTACCCACCTGCATTCGGACGGCAGCAAGAAAGAGCTGCTGTGGAATCCGGTCGGTGTGTCGGCCGGTTTCGGCGAGGGCGAAAACGCCCGTGGCGCGATCCTGATGAAGGGCAACGACGTGTTCAAGTACGCCGTCAAGGCGCTGGACTCGGTCGTGGATGAAACCCTGGAAGCCAATGCGCTGACCAAGGACGACCTGGACTGGCTGATTCCGCACCAGGCCAACCTGCGCATCATCGAAGCCACGGCCAAGCGCCTGGAGATGTCGATGGACCAGGTGGTGGTGACGGTGGACAAGCACGGCAACACCTCCTCGGCGTCGGTGCCGATGGCGCTGGACGTGGCGGTTCGCTCCGGTCGCGTCGAGCGCGGCCAGTTGCTGTTGCTGGAAGCGTTCGGCGGTGGCTTCACGTGGGGTTCGGCGCTGCTGCGCTATTGATAGTGCTGGTTACGACAGCGTGACGTTGTCGTTACGGCCCCTTTTGGGGCCGTCTGCATTTCAGGAGATCCGTCATGGTTGAGCCCATCGTCATTGAAGGGCAACGCGCCTGGCTGAAGCAGTACGGCGAAGGAAGCCGCGCAGTCGCCTTGGGCCTGCTCAATTTCGTTGCACACCGTTTCCAGCTGGATGCCTTGCGTCCGCCGCCGCACCGTGGCGGTGACGCGGCCAGGAAGACCGAAGCGCGTCGCCTGGCGGAGCTGTCTGCGCAGGGGGTGAACGTGCCGCACGTGATCGGCAGCGGTCACGCGGCGCTGGTGCTGGAGGACAACGGCAGTTCGTTCAATACCTGCCTGCGGCAGGCCGACGAGACCGGCCGTGACCGGCTGGTGTCGGCGGCGATGCAGGCGATCGCTGCTGCGCATGGCAAGGGCGCGTATTTCGGCCAGCCGTTGCCGCGCAATCTGACTTGGGACGGCACGCGGGTGGGGTTCATCGATTTCGAGGAAGACCCGCTGGAAGTGATGGCGCTGGACCAGGCGCAGGCGCGCGATTGGCTGATGTTCGGCTATGGGGTGGCCAAGTATTACGAGGACCGTCCGCAGCGGCTGCAGCAGCTGATGTCCGAGGCGATGGACGGGGTGCAGGCGCCGGTGCTGGCGCACGCGCACGCGGTCTCCGGGCGGTTGCAGGGTCTGGCGCGGGCGAGCATGAAGCTCGGCCGGTCGGCGCGGTCGCTGGCACACGCGATCCTGATCGTGCACGGGGCCACGACGCTGGGCATGCTGATGCTGGCGGTGATCTGCTTCGACTTCTTCTCCGACGGCGACTTGGACATTCTGCAGTTGCTGGTGTGATCGGGGTTTTCTTTTTCAGGGGCAAGGCTGTGGAGCTGGAGCCGAAGCTCAAGCCGAAGCCGAAGCCGAAGCCGAAGCCGAAGCCGAAGCCGAAGCCGAAGCCGAAGCCGAAGCGTCATTGCTCGTGGTCCCGTGTTCGGGCCGGTGTGGGTGGGTTGGCGGGRCACGCWGCAAGTACGTCCCTGTAAGCTCGCRKGCGCCATCCATGGCGCMCGACGGTCCCGCCARCCCACCCACACCGACCCCCGACAGTGGGTCGGTGCTGGTGGGTGATCAACGGCACTTCGCCTCGGCTTCGCCGAATCTCAGCACGGCAGGCCTGCCCGTCATTTGGGGAGAGGGTAGTGCCGAGCCATGCTCGGCACCTCCAACCCGAAACGAAGGACGCTGCTTCACTCTGGATCTCGCCTGCGCACCGGCCATGACTGCAAGGGCCGGCGTGGGTGGGCGATCAACGGCACTTCGCCTCGGCTTCGCCGAATCTCAGCACGGCAGGCCTGCCCGTCATTTGGGGAGAGGGTAGTGCCGAGCCATGCTCGGCACCTCCAACCCGAAACGAAGGACGCTGCT
>NZ_JBFULO010000556.1:0-2060 GCF_054049855.1 Stenotrophomonas sp. P5_B8
CCTTGGAAACGCTGCAGGCGATCCGGTTAAAAAAGACGTTTCCCATAGTGCTCATTCATCGGCTGTGGTGGCAGGACCATAGGAGTTCGGTCGTCTTCGCGCAGTGAGCACGGCGGCAAGAAAAAGGGAACAATCTAAATGGTTCAGCTTGGGTGAAGTAGGCCACGGATTTGAGCCGTCCACCCCCAACTTAAGGAAATTTTTACAACGTTATCGCTCGTTTGTGACGCCCTTGGAACGAACCTTTTATTCCTAAACGAAATGAGGGCCGGGCCATGAATCCTGCCATCGTGCGTCGGTTAGAGATTTGGGCATCAATGAAGGGATTTCGCCGTCTTACCGTTGGCCAGGCCGCAGAGCATCTGCAGGAATTAGTGCCTGGATACCCAAGCCTGGGGGACGGGCCCTCGGTGGTTTCAGCCGACGGCTGCCGCTGGTTCGAGCATGAGATGGAGGCGGTGGCAGATGCCGTTTTCCAGGTTGCGAGCTGCTCAAGCGACTTGGAGGAGACGCTCGAAGGCGATGATTGGGACGTGGATCGGGACAGTGAGGGAAGGTGGTCCGTCCCAGCCGTCTGCAGGCGGGAGTGGACGGGCAGACGCCCCCGTTTACCGCCCTCGTTACAAGGTTGGTTTCTGCGCTGAGACGCCCTCAATAGACGGTTCACGGGGCGGCGACGACACAGACGATACAAGGGAAAGCGGCCGAATCACGGCCAAAAAGGATCGTTATGGCTAGGCCTATCTGGAGTGGATCTTTGTCGTTTGGTCTCTTGAACATCCCGGTCTCGCTGATGTCGGGGGAGCGCCGCACTGATCTGAGCTTCCGGATGCTGGACTCCCGAGACAAGAAGCCGATTCGGTTTGAGCGGGTGAATGCGGACACGGGGGAGGAGGTGCCGTGGAAGGACATTGTTAAGGCCTTCGAGTATGACAAGGGCAGTTACGTCGTCGTCGAGAAGGAAGACATCGCCGCGGCCGCTCCAGAGACCCACGAGTCCGTCGATGTAGAGGCGTTCGTCGATGCATCCAGCATTGGTCTGCGTTTCTTTGAGAAGCCATACATCCTGGTTCCTGGGAAGAAGGCGGAAAAGGGCTATGTGTTGCTCCGGGAGACGCTGAGAGAAACCGGAAAGGTCGGCATCGCCCGAGTGGTGATCCGCACCCGCGAATACCTGTGTGCGGTGATGCCTGAAGGGGACGCTTTGGTCCTGATTCTGCTTCGGTATCCGCAGGAATTAGTAGCGCCCGATGACTACAAGCTTCCGGCTGGGCAGACTGGCGACTATAGGATCGCGCCGAAGGAAATGGAGATGGCCAAGCAGTTGATCAACTCTATGACCAGCGAGTGGGCACCGGACAGCTATCACGACGAGTTCCGCGAGAGGCTATCTGCGATCATTCAAAAGCGAGTAAAAGATGTCGGTGCCACCACAAAGTTTGAAGAGCCCGTGCATCCAGAGGATGCTGCCACGAACGTGGTCGACTTCATGTCTCTCTTGCAGAAGAGCTTGGAGACAAATAAGCGCACCCCTGCCAAAAGCCTGCCGGTGAAAACGGCCTCCAAGTCCCAGGCGAGGTCGGGCAAGGAGAAGGAGAAGGTTGCACCGGCAAAAAGGGCGTCGAAGAAGGTCTCACCCAAGACAGAAGCCACCAAGAAGGCGCCCGCCAAGAGGACGCGCAAGTCTGCCTGAGCGGCGAGAGCCAAGTAGGGCAAGCCGCTAGCGTGACGCAGCTTCTGGGCAGACGCGCGGAGAACCTAGCGGCGCGAAGAGGCGTGAAGAGATAGACAAGGCCGGTTCACGGTGACCCCACGGAGGCGGGGCTAGAAACGGTCTACCTGCCAAGGAGTTACAGCGCCATGAGCGACGACAAAAAGAAGACTGGAACGCCCGATCGCGACCGGATCAATGTCAACGAAGACTACGAGGTCCAGTATTGGACCAAGGCGTTGGGCATCACGGCTGCTCAGCTCAAAGAGGCGGTCAAGGCCGTCGGTCCCACATCGGCTGCGGTTCGTAAGCACCTGGGCAAGTGACGGGCGCGGGGCATGTCCCTCAC
>NZ_JBFULO010000557.1:0-2053 GCF_054049855.1 Stenotrophomonas sp. P5_B8
GTCGAAACCAATGCACCCCCGGTTTCTTCAAGAACCGCAACACATCTGGCGACCCAGACGCTACTTGACGGGCTCGATGCTACTCCAATTCAGCTGAACAGTCACGGTGCACGGCCACTCCTGCCTTGCCCGGTGCCCAGCGGAGGGGAATCAGCGCTTGCCTTCCTGCTGGCGACGGCTGTCGGCCTGGTGGCGGGCCTTTTCCTTGCGCACCCGATTGTGCTCGTTGCGCACGGTCATCGCCTGCTTCTTGGCCTGGGGTTCGGCCCGTGCCATCAGCGATTCCACCTGGGCAACCAGCCGACGGTGCTCCAGGCTGTCGTAGCTCTGGTTCTCCGACGCAGCGCGCTTGGCGTTGCGGATCAGGTAGGTCAGCACCTTGAGCAGCGCGGCGGGGTCCATGGCGCGGGCGAGTTCGTCAAAGATGAACTCCAGCGCGGCCACGTCGGCACGCAGGGTGGTCAGTTCGTCGGCCGTCTGCACCGGCTCCGGGGTATGTTCGAGGGTCACGCGCGGATCCTTTCCGTATCAATGCGGGGATTCTGACAGCTGCGCGCCTCGGAGGGGAAACAACCTGCTGCCGGGACGGTTTGCGGGAAGGGCGGGGGCGCTAAAGCGGCTTGCGCAGGTACAGGCGCTCGTGGCCGGGCGGGAAGCCCTGCAGCCGACCGAACACCGCATAGCCCTGCTTGAGGTAGAAGCCCTCGGCCTGCCAGGAGAAGGTATCCAGGGTCACGGCGTGCGCGCCCAGCGCCCGGGCCTGCTGCTCTGCATCGGCCAGCAGCGCCTGGCCAAGACCCCGGCCACGCTGGGTTTGGTCTACCCACAGCGCATGCACCATCAGCCAGCCACCGCAGACATCGGCGGCGATGCCGGCCACGGCCTGGCCGGCGGCATCGTGGATCACGCGGTTGACCGGCTGTTCGTCCAGGGCATCGCCACTGGCGGCCTGGTTGAAGGCGAGCAGGCCGGCGAACACCGCCCGGGTGTCCTCGGCACTGGCCGGCTGGATGCACGGCGCGCGCACCGTGCGCTCCATCACGCGTCGCGGTTGTGGCGGCGCATGGTGCGCGACTTCTCGCGCGCCCAGTCGCGGTCCTTCTCGGCGTCGCGCTTGTCGTGGGTCTGCTTGCCCTTGGCCAGTGCGATCTCGAGCTTGATCTTGTTCTTGCTCCAGTACATCGCCGTCGGCACGATCGTGTAGCCGTCGCGCTGGACCTTGCCGATCAGCTTGTCGATCTCGTTGCGATGCAGGAGCAGCTTGCGCTCGCGACGGTCGTTGGCCACCACGTGGGAGGAGGCCTGGATCAACGGGGTGATCTGCGCGCCGATCAGATAGATCTCGCCATCACGCACGTAGGCGTACGCATCGATGATGTTGCCGCGCCCGGCGCGGATCGACTTGACCTCCCAGCCCTGCAACGCCAGGCCGGCCTCGAAACGGTCTTCGATGTGGTACTCGTGGCGGGCACGCTTGTTGAGCGCGATGGTTTTGTTGGCCGTCGCGTTGTTTGCTTTATCCTTGCCGCTGTTCTTGCTCATGTCCGTATTGTCTCCGATTCGGGCCTCCCCGGTCGATTCATCAGCACACAGTATTGCCGCATGCCAACTATCCGCCGTAGTGCCCTGGTCGAACATTCGGCTGCCCGTATGTTCGATCTGGTCAATGATATCGATGCCTATCCGCGCCGGTTCCGCTGGTGCTCGGCGTCGCAGATCCTGGAATCCGGTCCGGACCGCCTGGTGGCGCGCCTGGACCTTGGGTTGGGCTCGTTCTCGACCTGGTTCATGACCGAAAACACCCTGCAACGTCCCAGCAGCATCGACATGCAGCTGCGCGATGGCCCGTTCAAGCGCCTGCATGGGCGCTGGGACTTCCATGCGCTGGCCGAGGACGCCTGCAAGGTGACCCTGACCCTGGAGTTCGAACCGAACTCGCGACTGCTGGGCCCGGCGCTGGCACTGGGCTTCCAGGGCTTGGCCGACCGCATGGTCAATGATTTCGTCCGCGTCGCCGATGGGCAGGACTGAGCGGTGATCGCAGTGGAAGTGG
>NZ_JBFULO010000558.1:0-2049 GCF_054049855.1 Stenotrophomonas sp. P5_B8
GATGGGTCACGCACCGGTTTCGATGCGGTCRGCCGCCAGCTTGATGTGCACGGCAATAGCCAGTCCCTGAGCGTTGGCGCGGATGTGTGGCGCAATGACGCCGGCAGCGGCGCGGGCGTGATGCTGTCCAGCGGCAATGCCACCAGCACCTCCACCAACCCGCTGAGCGGYTACTACGCCCGTGGCAAGGTCAAGGGCGAAGCACTGGGCGTYTACGGMACSTGGCGTGCAGGCAACGGAGTGGACCCGTATGCCGGCTTCTACCTGGACGGTTCGKTSCAGCGCGCCCAGTTCCGYAATCGCGTTGAAGGCKTGGCACTTGCTACCGAGCGGTACGACAGTCGCGGCTGGCAAGGCGCCATCGAAACCGGCTACGCCTTCCGCGTGGGCGGTGCAGAAAGCGGCGGGATTTTCCTGGAACCGCAGTTGCAGGTCGGCTACAACCGCTGGGACGATCTGCGCCACACCGAGGCCAACGGCACGGTGGTGACCACGCAGGACGCCGATGGTTTGTATGGCCGCGTCGGCCTGCGTCTGTCCGGGGTGACSCGATGGGGCGACGGCGSGRCCGMTGTGCAGCCSTACRTCGCSGCCAAYTGGCTGCACACCCGCGCCGAGTCGCAGGTGTGGATGGACGACGAGCGCGTTGATGCGCGTATCCCCCGTAGCCGTGCGGAAGTCAGCGCGGGTGCCTCGCTGAAGTTTGCCAATGGGTTTGGCGCCTGGGCGGGGTTGGCCCGGCAGCAGGCCAGTGGTTACCACCAGACGAGTGCGCTGTTGGGCATGAGCTACGGCTGGTAAGAATCTGCAACTGCTGATGCAATGCGGCGCCGCCCATAGACGGCGCCGTTGTTTTCGCCTGGTCGGAGATCGCTTTCAGTGGTATCAATCGATTGATCTCAACCGAGCACCCCGGGGCGATTGCAACTAGTTGTATGGATCATATTTTCCGTCAGGTGCAACATCTCGGCGCGCCGAGATGTTGCGACCATTTCCAGAAGACAGCTTCGGCTTTGGCCTTCGGCATCATTCCCCTGATGGAACTTCATGATGAACAGACTTTCCACGCGACAACCTGCAAAGTTCAATACGCTGTGGGCATGTGTACTTCTTAGCCTGGCTGGTCCTGGCGTGGCAGCCACGCTCGGCCCCGGACAGCGAGCCGAAGTCAACGCAGGGGACACCCCTGAGAGCTGGCTGCTGAGCGGCGCAGAGCTTGTCGTCGGCGCAGGCGCCAGTACGTTGGCCGTCAACGCAGATGCAAACTCCAGCGTCACGTTCAGCCAATCCACCGCCTTTATCCCAGCGTCGGGTTCACCCATGGGAATCCGGGTGGTTGGAGGATCGAATCTCCAGATGGCGGACGCAATGGTCCGTAGCGACTCTGGGCGTGCGCTTAGCCTCAATTATTCGGCTGGCTCTGGCGCCAACGGCGGCGGAGTAGCACGTATCCTGCGTAGCAGTCTATTTGGCACGGGTATAGGCGCCGTAGTTTCCGGTGGCACCACGCTCGAGCTGGACGCCAGCAGCGTTGATGGCAGTGCCATATCAGCCAGCGATCCGTTTGACGCTGGCACAGGTCTTTGGATTTCGGGCGGCGCAAGTGTGCTTGCACGCAATGGCAGCGTAATTATCGGCGATACATACGGCATTGCCGGCCAATTCGATGTCCGCTTCACTCCTGAAGACCCCGCTGAAGTTGTCATTGATGGATCTACTGTCGAAGGCCGAACTGGCGCAGCCATCTATATCGATGCAGATGGAAGCCTTGATCCATTCCTCGCAGCATTTACTATTCGCAATGGCGCCCATCTCCGTGGTGGCGACGGCAACATAGTGCTGATCAACGGCGATGAGGCCGTGGTGAGACTGACTGTCGATAGCAGTCAGCTGGAAGGCAACATCGACAATGCGGGAGCCAGTCTTATCGACGTCTCTCTCGTCAACGGAGCAGCGTTGACGGGTGCGACGCGCGATGTCACCTCCATGGCGTTGGAGAACGCACGCTGGCAATTGAGCGACAATAGTTCCACCGGCACGCTCTCGCTG
>NZ_JBFULO010000559.1:0-2047 GCF_054049855.1 Stenotrophomonas sp. P5_B8
GAGGCTATGCCTCTGGGCAATTTTCAGCGCAGTTGAAGCGGGCGTCAGTGCTTGCCGCGCGGAAATCTCGTGCCAGTAAGAGCGAGGTATAAAGGCTGGCGCGAGCAGTGTTGTTCAGGACAGCTGTCGGCTCTGTGTTGCCGCAGTGTGTGTTCTATAGATATCGCGTCATGGTGCGACCCGTGGGGATAGAGCTCAGATGCCTAAACTGATCGGGCTTTGCTAATTGCTTTCCTCGTTGAAGAGGAACCCGATGTGATTGACAGAATTGATATCTGCCGTGAAGCGCAGGGAATTTGACTGCCTGGCGATATCAAAAAGAAGAAGATAGTGCCCGGCCAAGTCTTCGATATTCGAAAGGCTATAACGGCGCAAAATGTCCGCAACGTGGCTCTGATGGATAGAGATACGGAAGTCGCTCTCAGTCGGTCCGAAGTTTGAGTAATAGCAGCTGCCGCGAGCCCAGAAGCGCAAAGGGCGCACGACGCCCCAGAACCCATGCCATTGCTGAGTATGACGTCCGACCTGTGCATCTTCAAAGCGCACGAACGCATCATGCACGGCCACTTCCGTGCGATTGGGATCAGGCATCCGAAGCGTTAGCGGGCTTGTCTTGAAGCTTGGCCAATGCACTAGCTGTTCCAGGAGCTTCTGGGGGCCGCGCGACACGGAGTTCGTTGATCGTGTTCGGTCGCCGCCGCTACGAGATCGACTTTCGCTGTCTTCGGGCTCACCGATAGCAGCGCTTTCATCTGATCCCTCTTCCTGATCAGTAACAATTCGAACGATCAGCGTTGTGTTCTGCTGCTCCCAATGAGCCACCGTCTGATCGCTGTTGTCGTCCTCCCAAGGGTCGCCATAGCTTCGAGTGATGTCGCACTCGTCCCCATGGGGAAGGGCATAAAAATGCGCAACTTTGCTGCGCCGTCCTGCGCTGGGTCTTGACGCCGATCTGAAATGAGCCGTTGCCTCGCAATAGGGGCAACGCAGATGCGGCTTCAATGCACGACGAGCAAGCGGATCTAGGGCCGCCACCTCTTGGGCCGTGTATTCCTGGTCACTTCGACGATCCTTTGCTCTATCCATCAGACACCCCCTGTCTTGATGTGCATGCTTTCAAGTGTTGGGCGGCCAGTCAAGCGGATACACCTTTGAGACAGGCGACCGGGATATAGAGGTTGAAGACTCGGAGGAAAATGATGCTAATCGAGATAAAAGTGCGAAAAACTCAAATCAATGGGCTTTGGATGGTGCTATCTTCGTGTGCATTACTAATGACGCCGGTCTTGATGGTCGACAGGTATAGGCCCTTGTCTTTGAGCATTGTTTCGCTCAACAATCCTCGCTCATGAAGCGAGACATAAAGCGCCGCCGCATAGGCTTGGCAGTTGATCGATTTGTCCGGGTTGAATGCAATGTCCGAAAACGCGCGGTATGTGAGCACGAGTTTGGCAAGGTCCGGTTGCTTGTGCAGCGCGTTGATGTACAGCCAGTCATAAAATGCTGTTCTTGGTTCCAGTTCCCAATCAACATTGAAGAAGTGGAACTTTATCAATCGGCCGCTTTCTTTCAAGCGCGGATCGCGCTTGGCGTCAAGGGAGCGCGCGTTCAGCAGATCTTTGTAAGGTCCGCCATTTTCGAAGACCTTGCTTGCTTGAAACGCGCACTCCAAGCTGAACTCCCGCTCATGCTTGACTGTCTTGATCATCAAGTTAAAGGCACTCAGATCAACGCCTAGCGGATCAGGTGACTTGCTAGATATCTCCAAAACTCGATCAACACCAAGCTGCCGCTGAGCTTGGCTGTGAAGTGATGCAATGGACTTCTGAGACTGGCTTATGGCCATGCCTGGGTGCCACTGAAACTCCACATGGCGAGTAGAGACGAGCATGGGCCCATCGAAGCTTGGCATGAAGATGGGACGTGTAGCCACTAGCTCGCCTGCCAATGTTGGTAGTCAGCGCGCGGATAGAAAAAGTTCGGGAACGACAAGACGTTCGCGCCCGGGTGACTTACTCGGAGGCGTTGTGCGGTGGATTCATTGCTC
>NZ_JBFULO010000560.1:0-2045 GCF_054049855.1 Stenotrophomonas sp. P5_B8
CTGCATGACAAGCAGACGCTGCCGATGCAGAACGTGTCCCCGGACGAACTGGCCAGCTTCTACAAGACCTACGGCGTGGCCCCGGAGACCTTCCTGGCCACGATCAAGGGCGATGCGGTGGAACAGAAGCTCAAGGCCGCGCGCGCCTTCGCCCAGCGCACCAAGGTGCCCGGCACCCCGGCGCTGGTGATCAACGGCCGTTACCTGGTCAAGGGCGACTCGTTCGAATCGATGCTGCGCAACGCCGATGCGCTCATCGCCCAGGCGCGCACCCAGCCCAAGCGCTGAGTGCAGGCTCTCTGAACCGTCACACACCGTGTACGCGGGACGCGCCTGGCCGCATGCCATTATTTCCCCCTGAGCCGGCGCCCCGTGCGCCGGCCCCACCTTGTTCATCCGTTGGAGATGCCTAGATGAAGACCCGTTTCGCCATTGCCCTGATGGCCCTGCTGCCGATCCTTGCGGCCTGCAAGGCCCAGGACGGCACCGCCAATACCGCCGCGCCGACCGAACCGGCTGCCCCGAGCAGCACCCCGGCCACCGACACTGCACCGRCGACCAACAGCGAAGCCCCGGCCGCCACCGGTGAATCCTCCGCCGCCGAGACCGCTGCCGCAGCCGCCACCACCCCGGCACCGGCGCCGGCGTCCTCGCGCCCGACCGGCCCGGAGCCGGTGGCAGGCACCGACTATGTGGTGATCGAGAACGGCCAGCCGTTCCAGCCGGCCGCCGGCAAGATCGAAGTGGCCGAGATCTTCGGTTACGTGTGCCCGGCCTGCGCCGCGTTCCAGCCGCTGATCGGGCCGTGGAAGGCTGGCCTGCCCAGCGACGTCAGCTTCGTCTACGTGCCGGCGATGTTCGGCGGCACCTGGGACAACTATGCGCGCGCCTTCTACGCCGCACAGAGCATGGGCCTGCAGGAAAAGACCCACGAGGCGCTGTACTCGGCCATCCACGCCGAGCAGACCCTGAAGGGCGAGCGCGGCAAGGATTCGGTTGAAGACATCGCCGCCTTCTATGCCAAGCACGGCGCCGATGCCAAGCAGTTCGCCAGCACCATGGGCAGCTTCGCGGTGAATGCCAAGACCAATGCCGCCAAGCAGTTCGCCCAGCGCAGCCAGATCACCGGCACCCCGTCGGTGATCGTCAACGGCAAGTACCTGGTCAAGGGCAAGAGCTTCCCCGACATGCTGCGCATTGCCGATCACCTGATCGCCCGCGAGCGCGCCGCCAAGGGCAATTGATCCAGACCGAGCCCGCTACCGTCGTGAATTCCCCCACCACGCGGACCCTGCGCCTGCTGACGGCCAACATCCAGGCCGGCAGCAGCACCCGCCGCTACAGTGACTATGTGACCCGCAGCTGGTCGCATGCACTGCCGGCCGGGCGCAAGCGCACCAGTCTGGACGCAATCGCACAGTTGGCCCGTGGCCACGACATCGTCGGCCTGCAGGAGGCCGACCCGGGCAGCCTGCGCTCGGGCTTCACCAACCAGACCCACTACCTGGCCGAGCGCGCCGGCTTCAATTACTGGAGCCACCAGCCCAACCGCCGCATGGGCGGGGTGGCCTCCAGCGCCAACGGCCTGCTCAGCCGGCTGGAACCGGTGGAAGTACAGGACCACGCCCTGCCCGGCCGCATCGGCGGGCGCGGCGTGCTGCTGGCCAAGTTCGGCGAAGGCCGGCAGGGCCTGGCGGTGGCGGTGGCGCACCTGTCCTTGGGCACCAACTCGCGGATGTCGCAGCTGGCCTTCATCGCCGACCTGCTCACCGACCATCCCAACGCGGTGCTGATGGGCGATTTCAACTGCCTGGCCGACCGCCCGGAAATGCAGGCGCTGTACCGCAAGACCAACCTGCAACCGCCAGGCTGCGCGGTGCCCACGTTCCCCAGCTGGCGGCCGGACCGGGCCATCGACCACATCCTGCTCAGCGACGGCCTGCAGCAACGCAGTGCCGAGGCCGTACCGGCCGCGTTTTCCGATCACCTCGCCCTGGCGATGGCCATCGACGTACCCAGCAGCGCGCTGCGGTAAGGCCTCACCC
>NZ_JBFULO010000561.1:0-2043 GCF_054049855.1 Stenotrophomonas sp. P5_B8
GCTGTGGGTAGCCCTAGGGTCATAGTCGAGTCGGCAAACCACGCGATCCGCAAACTGTATTCCGATGTGGAATCTTCGTGGATCGTGGTTCGGACAAGCGTCGATCACCAGGTGTTGTCCAGACAACTCCCCACCAATTTCAATGGGAAGCTTCAGCCTAACAGCATAGGCATCGCGACTAGGCTGCCAGACTGGCGACTGAATGCCCAGAAGACCCTTTGGGGCGGCCATGAACGCATCGACAGCAACAATGAAGTCAGATCCCTTTGACAAGTTGCCCCCTTTTTAATTGGAAAGGCTCGGTCACGGCGCCTGCGATTTTCACTTCGGACGCCTAGACGTTTTCACTCCGACTAAGCCCTGTCTCGCTAGCTCCATCAGTCACATCAATGTACAGAGTGAATGGCTTGGAGGCTATGGAACACATCCACATAGGCCACCCACCGATCGTTCGTGAAGACGCTCACAAGGCCGCAGGCGCAGGCCTGCCCCTCGACCTTGGGGCAGGCTGGGTCGTGGAGGTCGAAAGCCCGCCAGGGCTCGCCTATGGCCTGCCGTGCCACTTCTAGGCGGCCTTGATAGTCCTCAGGCAGGCACTGCCGCTCGGCGGCGAAGATGACGTAGGTGACCCCGTCCCACCCCTCCATTGAGCTATCCGTATCTACAGTAGAGATTGGCTCTTGGTCGTCAGTCACGGGCTGGCTCCGGTTCGGCATCCGTCGTCATAGCCACCAACTGCACCGTAATTTTCTGGATGGGCACAGAGTCCGCGTCGATTCCGACAGACTGGACCGGCTTGCCGAAGCCGCGATCCAACAGCGCCTCACAGGCCGCCCGGGCCAGGGAGAGGTTCTCCCCCCGCATGATCTCCACTAGGCGCTCAATGGCCTCTCGGCCGTGTTCCCGGGCCAGTTCCCGCACCTCAAAATCTACCTTGGGCCGCCCGCTGGGGTTACCCGATTGCCCTGGAACGAATGGCATAGCTCTCACCTATTGTTTTCATCTGTTACCAATGCGAACCCTTGTTTACGGAATGTCCCGTCAGCAGCATCAAAGCCAACTTCTTGGACGTGTCTTTCGAGGTATCTGCCCGCCATCTCAGTGAGGTCGAGTCCACCGAAGTAGACCCGCCTCCCAGCGTTGGCATGGAGCAGTACCGCTGCAATCCCCTTCACCGCAGCCGGGGACAGCGACTCAKGCTTGTCATGCGACGCCATATCCGACCCCGGTTACCTGTTTGCCCAGCGGCGTTGGAGGTCGATCATCGAGTCGCTAGCCAGTCGGCCACCGACGATGCCCGCCATCCGATTGCCACTCATGGAAGATCCGGAACTGCTGCCGCCGCCACCGCCCGCGAAGCCCTGGACGTTGTTGCCGAACCCGAGGTTCGATCCCTGTGCTGCTGGCTGCTCCGTTAGCTGCTGGCCCCATCTGCTTGAGGGCGACCAATTCGTGTAACTCGGCCGGGTGAACCCCTGACTGCCGAAGTTGTTAACTGACCCCTGACTCTGCAAGTAGCCATTCCAACTGCCACCCGGTGATTGAGCGCCGAGGCCGAGGTTTGAGGTAGTGGCCGGGGCTGCGGTGTACGCGTGCTGCGCCGACTGGGGGGCGCCGTAGACGGGAACCGCCTCGCGCTGAACATCGCCAATTCCGTAATTCGCCCCTCGATCAACCCAAGGAGACAGGATCTTGTCAAYGACCACCCCCGCGCCGGGAAAGAACATGTTGGCACCGATCTTTAGCGCGGTAGCAACGCCTGCTCGACCACCGTTATTTAGGTAATTCCCGCGCTCGTCATAGGGACTGCCAGGGGCAACGCGATTGGCCACAGTGGCGCGGAGCCGCCCGAAGAAGTTACGTTCAGCCATAGAAGTACTCCGGGTGCGTCGCACCCATTCAGTGAGTTGAGATTCGGTGGCTGGGGCGAAGTGTATGCTCCGCTGGCCACCCAGTGGATGGACCTCATGGACGCCTGGAAGAAGACCCAGTACCCCCTGCCCCAGTCTTGGGACGAGACAGCCGCATCTGACGACCGCAAAG
>NZ_JBFULO010000562.1:0-2038 GCF_054049855.1 Stenotrophomonas sp. P5_B8
CCATAGTACCGTCAGGCCTCCCAACCCTTCAAGGAGCAGGAGGCTTCAGGATGTTCAGATACGCGGGGTGACCCAGTCGACGACGGCGGCGAGGGCAGAAGCAAGGGCGGGCCCGTCCTCGCCACCACCCTGGGCGAGATCCGGGCGGCCGCCGCCCTTGCCCCCGGTCTGACTGGCGATGTGCGACAACAGTTCCCCGGCCTTGACCTTGCCCATTGCACTGCCGTTCACGCCGGCGACCAAGGCTGCCTTGCCGTCCTGGGTTCCGGCCAGCACGATCACCGAGTCGCCCAGCTGCTGCTTGAGACGGTCGATTGCGTCACGAAGCGCCTTGGCATCGAAGCCTTCCAGGCGCGCGGCCAGGATCTTGATGCCGTTGACCTCGACCGCCGACGCGCCGAGATCGGCGGTGGCGCCCGCGGCCTGCTTGGCCTTCAATGCGTCCAGTTCGCGTTCCAGCTTCTTCTGGCGCTCACCGAGCTGGCGGATCTTGTCGACCACGTCGCCGGCGTTGCCGCCGAGCAGCGACGCCGCTTCGCCAAGCACGGCCTCTTCGTGGGCCACGTAATCCAGCGCGCCCTGCCCGGTCACCGCTTCAATGCGGCGCACGCCCGAGGACACGCCGCCTTCGGAGGTGATCTTGAACAGGCCGATGTCACCGGTGCGGCCCACGTGGGTGCCGCCGCACAGTTCGGTGGAGTAATCGCCCATCTTCAGCACGCGCACGTTCTCGCCATACTTCTCGCCGAACAGCGCCATCGCGCCGAAGTCCAGCGCTTCCTGCATGGCCATGTTGTGCACTTCGACGGCATTGTTGGCCCGCACCTGCGCGTTGACCTTGCGCTCGACGACCGCCAGGTCCTCGGCGCTGATCGGGGCGAAGTGCGCGAAGTCGAAGCGCAGGCGGTCCGGCGCCACCAGCGAGCCCTTCTGCTGCACGTGGGTGCCCAGCACCTCGCGCAGGGCGGCGTGCAGCAGGTGGGTGGCGGAGTGGTTGAGGATGGTCGCGCCGCGGCGCTGGACGTCGACCTGCCCGGCAAGCGTATCGCCGACCTTCAGGCTGCCTGACGTGATCTTGCCGACGTGGCCATGGAACTGGCCGGCGAACTTCTGCGTATCGCTGACCTGCACCTGCAGGCCCGCGCCGCTGAGCGCGCCGGTGTCACCGACCTGGCCGCCGGATTCGGCGTAGAACGGGGTCTGGTCGGTGATCACGATCACCTCATCGCCAGCCTGGGCGGACGTGACCGGACGACCGTCCTTGAGCACGGCCACCACGGTCAGGCCGTCGGCCTGCAGGCGGTCGTAGCCGAGGAACACGGTCGGCTTGAGCGTGGCCACCAGATCGGCGGACAGGGTTACGCCGCCGCCGAACTTGCCCGCTGCGCGCGCGGTCTCGCGCTGGTTGTCCATGGCGGCGTTGAAGCCGTCCATGTCCACGCGCATGTCGCGCTCGCGCGCGATGTCAGCGGTGAGGTCGACCGGGAAACCGTAGGTGTCATACAGGCGGAACGCGTCCACGCCGGGGATCACGCCGTCGGTGACCTTGGCGGCCACGTCGTCGAAGATCTTCATGCCCGAGTCGAGGGTTTCTGCGAAACGCTCTTCCTCGGCCTGCAGCGCGCGCACCACGGTGTCGGCCTGCGCCGGCAGTTCCGGATAGGCCACGCCCATCTGCTCGACCAGGGTCGGCACCAGCTTGCTGAAGAACGGCTGGCGCACGCCCAGCATCCAGCCATGGCGCAGCGCGCGGCGGATGATCCGGCGCAGCACGTAGCCACGGCCTTCGTTGGACGGCAGCACRCCATCGACGATCAGGAACGAACAGGCGCGGATGTGATCGGCGATCACGCGCAGCGACTTGTTTTCCAGGTCGGCCATGCCGGTCAGTTCGCTGGCCTTGCGGATCAGCGCCTGGAACAGGTCGATTTCATAGTTGGTGTGTACGTGCTGCAGGATCGCGGCCAGTCGCTCCAGGCCCATGCCGGTGTCCACGCACGGCGCCGGCAGCGGCACGAGGGTGCCGTCGGGCTGGCGG
>NZ_JBFULO010000563.1:0-2037 GCF_054049855.1 Stenotrophomonas sp. P5_B8
CGCTGGGGGTTTCGGTCGGCGGCACGCCGGTCCTGAAGCTCGACAACGGCGTCCATGCGGCGGTGGCGGTGGCGCCGAAGCCGTCGGTGCAGGCCAAGTCGACACTGACCACGAGCGCTACCGTGGACACGCTGAAGCTGGAGGACGCAGCGAGCGCTGGTGCGGCCGCGACGGTCGACGCCGGCACGGGTCATGCGCTGGCCGCGCAGGTCGATGGCAAGGCGCACGTGGACACGAGCGTGGCGATCGGCGCCCGCGAAACCGTCAGCGCTGGCGTGGACGACGCGGTCAACGCGACCCTGGTGACCGGCGTTGCCGGTGGCGTGAAGGTGGATGCGCTGGCGCATGCGGTGGTCGATGCCGACCGCAACCAGAAACTGGTGGATGCCAACGCGGGCCTGATGCAGACCAGCGCGTTGACGCTGTCGCCGACCGCAGCCTCCGGCGGTCTCCTCGGCGGGGTGGGCGACCTGCTCGGCGGCGTCGGCAACACGGTGGGCAATGTCGTGGGCGGGGTCACCGACACGCTCGGCAACGTCGTCGGCGGTGTCAGCAATACCGTCGGCAATGTGGTCGGTGGCGTGGGCAACACGGTCGGCAACATCGTCGGCGGCGTAGGCGGGGTGATCTTCCCGGCGCCGACCTCGCTGCCGCCGGGGCATCCCAAGGCACCGGCACCGGCCGATCCCAATGCCGGGCTGATCATCGGCACCGGCGGCCTGGTGGGCTCGCTGTCCAAGCTGGTCGGCCCCACCGCGCAGGGCCTGCTTGGTGGCGATGGCTACGTGCGCAACGGCAACCTGGCCGTCAACAGCGCCAATGTCATGCAGACCTATTCGGTGACCAACGTACTGGGTCTGCCGGTGGTGAACCTGACCCCAGCCGGCACGCTGCTGAACGGGCTGGGCGGCGCCGCCACCGGTGGCAGCTCGCACCTGACCCTGATCGGCGGTGTCACCTCCGACAGCTACATCTACAACATCAACAACGGCAATCCCAACGGCCTGCTCGGCCTGTTGCTGCCCGACCAGGCGCCGGGCTGGTCCAACAAGTGCGTGGACCTGCTGGTGGCCAGCATCGATTGCTGGGCGGTCAACGCCGCGCAGGATTACCAGGTGCTGGTCGGCGACGGCGCTTATGCCAATGGCTCGCGCGAAGTGGTGATCGGTGCGAATGCGCGCCACGAGCTGGCGCAGGTGGATGCCAACGTGGCCTTCCCCGGGGCGGGGCAGAACGATCCGAACGACCCCACCGGCGTGCCCACCGCCGACTACGCCGCGCGTATGGGCCACTCGGTGGTGGTCGGCGACAGCGCCAAGGGCACGRCCAACGGTCAGGTGCTGCTGGGCGCGGAGGCGACCTCCACCCAGGCCAACAGCGTGGCACTGGGCTACCGCACGGTGGCCAACCGCGGCGCGCAGGCCAGTTACAGCGCGTATGGCCTGAACACGCCGCAGATCTCCGCAGGCGAAGTCTCGGTCGGTTTTGCCGGGGGCGAGCGCCAGATCACCAACGTGGCGGCCGGCAGCCTGGCCACCGACGCGGTCAACGTCGGCCAGTTGCAGGGTGCGATCAACCAGATCGATGCGCTGGACGGCTTCGCGGTGACCTACGACGACGACGGCGCCGGTGGCGCCAACTACCGCCGCATCACGCTCGGCGGCGGCACCGGGACCACCACGCTGGGCAACCTGGCCCCGGGCGCGATCGGGGTGGCCAGTACCGAAGCGGTCAACGGCGCGCAGCTGTTCTCCAGCAACCAGGCGATCGTCGACTACTTCGGCGGGCTGACCGCGTTCGACCCGGCCACCGGCGCCTGGACCGCGCCGAGCTTTGCGATCACCACCGTGTCCAACGGCGGCGCGATCGCCCAGGGCGTGTACGACAACGCCACCGACGCGTTCTCGGCGGTGGACGGTTCGCTGGTCAACCTCAACAGCCAGATCACCGATATCCGCAACGGGGTCGGCAGCAAGTACCTCAAGGTCAATTCGATCGGGCTGGCCGCAGCTGCGGCCGGGCTGGACAGCATCGCGG
>NZ_JBFULO010000564.1:0-2005 GCF_054049855.1 Stenotrophomonas sp. P5_B8
CTCTTCGCACAGTTGAAGGATCAACGCGTGGCCAAGCTCGCCAAAACGGATGCTGACCTCCTCATTGATCGTTTGACGAGTGCTGAGAACCTGCGCGAGCTCACGTTGAACCGCACCCGGGCAACGGACGGGACGGTCACGGAGCAATGGCAGATTGATAGTCCGAAGGACTTGAAGCTCTACCGGCAGCTCATGGAGTTGGAAGCGATGGCGGCCACGCTACAGCAGCCTGCAGCAGCCAGCCGGGGGCCGGCTCGCGAGATCTGGCCGCAGGTGACGCGCGCACCCGCAGCGCCACCTGCGCAGGCGATCGAAACCATCACGTTGGGAAAGGCGCGCGATGCCTTCTTGTCGACGCTCAAGCCCTCAACTCTGCCCAAGGCCTACACGATCAAGAAAACGGCCATCGAGGCATTGGTCTCGTTCTTGGGGCCGAAGTTTAAGGTCAATGCCATCACGCGCTCGGACTTGGCCCGCTGGTATCAGGAAATGCGGGAAAAGGGGGCCTCGACGCCGACCCTGACGAACAAGCAGTCCTACATCGGCGGGAAAGGCGGGTTCTTCGAGTGGGCTATGGCCTCTGGTCACTACCCGCGGGGCGACGACCGTCACCGGCCTGACCTATGACGAGCAGGGCAATCTGCGTAACAAGAATGGGCGTGTGCATGAGTTCGACTTTGGCAACCGCCTGCGTGCCATTCAGGGCTTAGAGGCATACCAGTACGACGCAGCCGGACGACGCACTGTCGCCTCCGATCTAAATGGAGAACGAGCCCGCTCGTTCTACGGCCAAGGAGGAGATCTGTTTTTCGAGCAGCGCCGAGGCGTGGGCTCTACCGAATACGTCCGGCTAGGTTCGCGCACGCTGGCTTTGCGCAAGAACGGCACAGTTAGCTATCAGCACCTGGACTCGTTGGGGAGCCTGGTTGCAGCCACCAACGCTGCTAGCGTGATTGTTGAGCGCACCCAATACGAGCCCTACGGCGCGCCGATCGGAGAGGCGGTCGATGGTATGGGCTACACCGGGCATGTCTCTGATGCTGTAACCGGCCTCATATACATGCAGCAGCGCTATTACGATCCGCAGATCGGAAGATTCTTAAGCGCCGACCCGGTGACCGTTTCGGCAGACCCGATGGGCATGTTCAACCGTTACAAGTATGCGGCCAATAATCCGTATGGCTACCGGGATCCTGATGGACGGCAAGAATGCAGGTCCTGCGAGATGTCATGCGGAGCTTCGGTTGGCTACATGTTGCGTAATGACAAAGAGCGGATGCAGACCTGGCCAAGTGGTGAAGCTGCTGCGATGACGGCAGGCAGCGGTGCTGAGGATGGTGCATTGATTGGGCAAGCCGTCGGAAGCTTCGTCGACACAGGAAAAATTTCCAGCGAAGGTGTGAAGACGCTTGCCACGGTTGTGGTTGTGGGTGCGATAACGAGAGGGAAGTCTGGTGGTGGGGGGATGATGCATGGTCCATCTCCCAGAATCAGCATCGGCAAGCAAGGTAAGCACCAGATAGGACATAATAACTACACCGAGGGACGAAGCGTCCTTGCCGCAGACCCTGTTGAACTTGGACGACATGCTGGAACGGGGCAGTAGGTTGGAAATGTGGCCGTTGGTCTGCCTGGGTCGAAGGAGCGAGTTAACTACGGTCGGGAAATTGGCACCTTCATTGATTATGATGGAAACTCTTTTCCCACATCCAATGGCATCATTCACTACGCAAAAGACGGCATTCACATCGTGCCATCGAGGCCAAGCCCATGAATCATAGTTTTCGATCCGAAATAATACTCAGAGTTAACCGTGCTTTGCTGGGTGAGGTGTTTCCCGCCTTAGTCGGGGTTTGCTGCAGCATTGAAGGTGAAGAGAGGTTTGAGTTGACGTTCTTTGTAGACGCTGAACCTACTGCCTCGGTTGAAGAGRATATCTCCTGCATTGAGACGGAAGTTATCGCAGACTTTTCTGAAAGTGTTGAGGTGTCGCATAGGATTGAAG
>NZ_JBFULO010000565.1:0-2001 GCF_054049855.1 Stenotrophomonas sp. P5_B8
GTACCAGTCGGAGGCGCGCAGCCTGCAATCGGGCGTCAACACCATCGCCGCGCTGCCGATGACCGTGGCTGCCAGCAATTACTGGAACCCCTTCGGTGCCACCCGCCTGCCCGACGGCAGCGTCAACCCGAACCGGCTGGCCAATCTCAACGTCGCCGCAGGCGGTATTCCGGTCAGCATCAGCAGCTACCGCTTCGAGCGTCCTACCCAGATCGAGGTGAAAAACACACAGCTGCGTGCGCTCGGCGGCCTGCGCGGATTCCACTTCGGCTTCGACTGGGAAACGGCGGCGCTGTATTCCAAGGCCAAGGTGGTGGACACCCAGGATGCGGTCAGCATGACCCTGTTCCAGCAGGCGCTGGCCGATGCCACGTCGGCGGCCTACAACCCGTTCTGCGGCGGCTGCAACGACTACAGCAAGCTCGACAGCTTCTTCTACAAGGCCACGCGCAAGAGCCAGACCGAGCTGTACCTGTGGGACATCAAGGCTTCGCGTCCGGACCTGTTCCGCACCTGGGCCGGCGATGTCGGCATGGCCACCGGGCTGGAAGTGCGTCGCGAAACCCAGCGCGACGACCGCGATGCCCGCGTGGACGGCACCCTTACCTACACCGACCGCATCACCGGCATCGCCTATCCCAGCGACATGTACGGCGTCAGCCCGACCCCGGACACTGAAGGCTCGCGCACCGTCGCCGGCCTGTTCGCCGAATTCTCGGTGCCACTGGTATCGCGTGAGATGGGTATTCCGCTGGTGCGCGCGCTGGACCTGCAGGTGGCCGGTCGCGCCGAGCACTACAGCGATTTCGGCAACGTCACCAAGCCGAAACTGGCACTGGGCTGGACGGTGGTCGACGGGCTGACGGTGCGGGCATCGTGGGCCAAGGGCTTCCGCGCGCCGAACCTGGAACAGGTCAACGCCACGGTGGTCAGCCGCTCCAACACGCGCACCGATTACATCCAGTGCGAAGCCGATGTGCGCTCCGGCGCGCTGGCCTCGATCAACGCCTGTGGCACCACCTACCGTTCCTCCACCACCGCGCGGCGATCGGGCAACCCGGACCTCAAGCCGGAAACCTCGACCAACACCAGCGCCGGCATCGTGTTCCAGCCGCAGTTCATTCCGGAAGACTTCGGCCGCTTCACCTTCGCGGTGGATTACTACAAGTACGCGCAGGAAGGCATCATCGGCCTGTTCGGCGAAGGCAACGGACTGATCCTGGACTACCTGCTGCGCCAGCAGGGCGGCAGCAATGCCAACGTGGTGCGTGCCGCACCGACCGCCGATGACATCGCCCGCTTCGCCGGCACCGGTCTGGACCCGGCCGGCAAGGTGCTCTATGTCACCGACCAGTACGTCAACATGCAGCCGCAGACCGTGCGCGGGGTGGACTACAGCATGGCGTGGACGTCGCCGGAGACCCGCGTCGGCCGCTTCGACATCGGCATCAACGGCACCCGCCTGATCGAGTTCTACCGCGATCGTTCGCCGGCATTGCAGGCACTGGAAGACGCCAAGGCCACCGGCCTGGTCGATCCTTCGATCGCCATCACCGGGGGCGGCGACCTGATCGGTGACGGCGGCAACCCGCAGTGGAAATGGAGCGGCAACCTCACCTGGCGGTACCAGAACATCACCGTCGGGGCGAGCGCGCGCTATGCCAGCAGCTACCATGAAACCAGCCTGACCCTGGCCGATGGCACGCCCTGGACGGTGAAGTCGCAGACCCTGGCCAACGCCTTCGTCAAGTACGATTTCAACCGCGAGGGCGTGTTCAACGGGGTGTCGGTCAAGCTGGGCGCCAACAACATCGCCGACAAGCGGCCGCCGGTGTCCGATGACAGCTACGGGTATTCCTCGGCGGTGTACCAGGCCTACCCGCGTTACTGGTATGCGAGCGTGACCAAGGCGTTCTGATCCGCGGTTTCATCCTTACATCGCTGCCCGGCCAATGCCGGGCAGCGCAGCAGGAGTTTGAATGGGCGCAACATTGGCAGCAG
>NZ_JBFULO010000566.1:0-1989 GCF_054049855.1 Stenotrophomonas sp. P5_B8
GCGCTGTACTGGCGGGCCCCGACCGCCGATCAGTTGGCCGCTCTGGGGCTGAGATCGAAGCACTACCAAGCCCCAGAAGTTGCAGTGTGGCCAGAGCTTTGGCCCGCCATCGAGCATTTCCGCCGAATCACCACCCAGTGGCGGTGCGGCGGCGGCGGCCCGATCGGGCTGGACTACGGCATCCTGTACGCCAACCTGGACCGTGACGGTGTCACGGGGGCGGACAGAGACGACCTCCTCGGTGCAATTGCCGTGATCGAGTCGGCGGCGCTGGAGCAAATCCACAGCGGTTAGAATCGGGCCTCTACACAAGGAGGCTTGGCGATGGCTAAGTGGATTGTTCTGGCGCTGGCGGCATTGGCGCTGACGGGCTGCAGCGAGCGCCAGGCCGTTGAGGCCTGCAAGGCGGCGATCAAAGAGAAGGCGACCAACCCATCGGCGGCTGTGATCCCAAGCCCGGGAGACGTCGCGAGCGGAAAGGAGATTGTGTTTATCAACTGGAAGCGGGGTGATGGGCTGCGCCTGCAKAACAACTTCGGTGCACTCCTTGATGTATCAGCTACGTGCACTTATTCAAAAGCGACGAAGCAAGTTGACTACCTATCGCTGGGTAACGACGTGGTAATAGGGTCGCTACCCAAGTAATCGAACAACTCACAGATCAACCGCCTTCGGGCGGTTTTTTTATGCCCGAGGCAAATGCAAATGGCACAAGAGAGCATCGGCACCGCCAGGATCGACATCGAAATCGACAACAGCAAAGTCGAGCCCGGCGTCAATGCGGCGAAGCAGTCGGTCGCCTCCCTTGCCACCGAAGTGGAGAAGGGCTCTGCGCGGCAGGTTGTCGCCACCAGCCGCCAAGTTACGGCGCTGGAGCGGAACATCGCCACCCTCGGGAAGAGCCGAGAGGAGGTCATTCGCTGGCGCATCGAGCAGCAGACGACCGGTAAGGTTCAGGATCAACTCAAGGCCAAGCTGGACGCCAGCGTCGCGGCGATGAAGGCTGGCGACGCCCAGTTGGTGAACTACGGTATKTCCGCGAAGGCCACCGCAGCCGCCATGCGCGGTGTGCCGGCGCAGATTACGGATATCGCCGTCAGCCTGCAGGGCGGGCAGCGGCCGTTGACCGTCTTGCTCCAGCAGGGCGGACAGTTGAAGGACATGTTCGGGGGCGTGGTGCCGGCGGCTCGAGCCCTTGGCTCAAGTCTCATGGCCCTGGTCAACCCCTACTCGGTGGCAGCGGCAGCGGTCGGTGTGCTTGCTTTGGCGTGGTACTCGGCTCAAAAGGACGCTGAGGCATACACCAAGGCCCTTGTTCTCACCGGCTACCAAGCAGGAGCCACGGAGGGCCAACTCGCGTCCACCTCGGCCAACATCGCCAACAGCCTGAACATAACCGCAGGCGCGGCCAGGGAGGCGACGCTCCAGGTCATCAATACCGGCGGCATCACGCGCGACAACATGGAATTGGTGGCGCGCGCGGCGGCAGCAATGCAGCAGCTTACCGGCGCGTCACTCGATCAGACGGTTTCCGCATATGCTCGCCTGGCTGACGAGCCTGTAGCCGCCGTGCTTAAGCTCAATGAAAGCAGCAACTTCCTGACGCTTTCCCTCTATGACCAAGTGCGCGCGCTGCAGGAGCAGGGCAACTACCAGGCGGCTGCGACCGTAGCGACCAAGGCGGCTTCCGAGGCAACCGTTGAGGCACTGAACCGCGTCCGCGAGAGCCAGAATTGGCTCTCGAAGAGCATGGACGAGACGACGATCAAGGCCAACAAGATGTGGGCCGCGCTCAAGAACTCCGTTGGGCTGTCATCTCGTGGTGACGAAATGCAGGCACTGCTCCGGGACAATCGCCAGGCTGTCTTTGAAATGGAGCAGGCAAAGTCAGCAGGGGGCAATTTCAACACCATCAATTCGTATCGGATTCGAATCGAAACCAATGCCAAGAAGATCAAGGAAATCGCCGCCCAGATGACGGCTGAGGCC
>NZ_JBFULO010000567.1:0-1989 GCF_054049855.1 Stenotrophomonas sp. P5_B8
CGCGATTCCTTGTACTTGGGCATGCGGTCCGGCAGGTCGCGGTAAACGCCGCCCGGACGGTAGTACGCCGCGTGCATGCGCGCGCCGGAGACCGCTTCATAGCAATCCATCAGCTCTTCGCGTTCACGGAAGGCGTACAGCATGACCGCCATCGCGCCCAGATCGAGCGCGTTGGAGCCCAGCCACATCAGGTGGTTCAGGATGCGGGTGATTTCGTCGAACATGGTGCGGATGTACTGCGCACGCTCAGGCGCTTCGATCCCCATCAGGGTTTCGATCGCGCGCACGTAGGCGTGCTCGTTGCACATCATCGACACGTAATCCAGGCGATCCATGTAACCGATCGACTGGTTGAACGGCTTGGATTCGGCCAGCTTTTCGGTACCACGGTGCAGCAGGCCCACGTGGGGGTCGGCACGCATGATGGTTTCGCCGTCCATTTCCAGGATCAGGCGCAGCACACCGTGCGCGGCCGGATGCTGGGGACCGAAGTTCATGGTGTAGTTGCGGATTTCCTGGCGCAGTTCGGCCGGGTTGCTCGCAAAGGCCTGGTGGGCCTGGGTGAATTCGCTCACTTGCTTGCCTCCGACTGCGCGGATTCACCGGCAGCGGTCTGGAAACGGGCGTCGTCACGGATCACGCGCGGCACGCCGACGCGCGGTTCGACCGAGGTGACCGGTTCGTAGATGACGCGCTGCTTTTCTTCGTCGTAGCGCACTTCGACGTTGCCGATCAGCGGGAAATCCTTGCGGAACGGATGGCCGACGAAACCGTAGTCGGTCAGGATCCGGCGCAGGTCCGGATGGCCTTCGAAGRTCACGCCGAACAGGTCGAACGCTTCGCGCTCGAACCAGTTCAGGCCCGGCCACACGTTGGTCAGCGAGGCAACCACCGGCAGTTCCTCATTCGGCGCAAAGCAACGGATGCGCATGGTGAGGTTGTGCTGGTAGGAGCGCAGCTGGGCGACCACGGCGAAACGCTGCAGCGGGATCGGCTGCGGCTGGGCGCCATCGCTGGTTTCGCGGGTGGGGAATTCACCCCAGGCGAAACGACCGACAGACTTGCCCTCGACGCCACGGCTAAAGCCCTGGGACGACACATCGGCCGTATCCCATTCGTCGCTGCCGTAGCCGAGGTAGTCCAGGCCGCACAGGTCAACGGCCTGCTCGAAACCGAATTCGTCGCGCAGCGCCACAGCAGTGGCATGCCAGTCAGCGGCGGGCACTTCCAGCGTCACTTCGCCGCGGGGTTCGACCACGAAGACCTGCGCACCTGCGAAACGTGCGGAAAGTCGGTCGATGAAGGAAGGTGCTTGCTCTGCCATGGGGGCTTGGCGTGCTCTTGTCAGGAGGGATGTCAGCGGGCGATGGTCTGCGTACGCCAGATCTTCTTCTGCAATTGCAGGATCCCGTACACCAGCGCTTCGGCGGTAGGTGGGCAGCCGGGAACATAAATGTCCACCGGCACCACGCGGTCACAGCCACGCACTACTGCATACGAGTAGTGGTAGTAGCCGCCACCGTTGGCGCAGCTGCCCATCGAGATGACCCACTTCGGGTCCGGCATCTGGTCATAGACCTTGCGCAGCGCCGGGGCCATCTTGTTGACCAGGGTACCGGCGACGATCATCACGTCGGACTGACGCGGCGACGGGCGGAACACCACCCCGTAGCGGTCAAGGTCCAGACGCGCGGCGCCGGCATGCATCATTTCCACGGCGCAGCACGCCAGACCAAAGGTCATCGGCCACATCGAGCCGGTGCGTGCCCAGTTGAGCAGCGCATCGACACTGGTGGTCAGGTAACCCTTTTCCAGCAGCGGGTTRTCGCCTTCGGGACGCAGGATGTCATCGACCCGCCCTTCCGGGACCGGGTTGTTCATCAGGCCGTCGAGCGTCTGAATCACTCCCATTCCAGCGCTCCCTTCTTCCAGACGTAAATGAAACCGAGGAAAAGCATGCCCACGAACAGGCCCATCGTGACCAGCGAA
>NZ_JBFULO010000568.1:0-1986 GCF_054049855.1 Stenotrophomonas sp. P5_B8
GCGCTGGCCAGGGCACCGTCATCACCAACATGGGCGGCTCGGTCGGTCTGCTCGCCGGCAGCAGCAYGGCCGACGCCAGCGGCACCATCAACGCCGTCGGCGTGACCGTCAACAGCAATGGCCCGGCCGCCTTCGCCGGCGGCTCCGGCGCGCGATTGAACCTCCGCGAGAGCACCATCAATTCCTGGTCCTCCGGCGTTGTCGCCACGTTGGGCGGCCACGCGGTCATCGAAGGCACCACCATTCGTTCGGGTCGCGCGGACCGGCTCAACAGCCATGGTGTGTCCGCCGATAACGGTGCTCACGTGGATGTCCGCGACACCTCCATCAGCACCATCGGCGCGAGGTCCTACGGGTTGTATGCCACCACTGCCGGCAGCATCGATGCCGCTTCGACCAACATCAGCACCACCGGCTTGAACTCCCACGGTGCCATGGTCGACAGCGCCGACAGCCGCATCACCGTCGCCGGCGGCCAGGTCAGCACAACGGGCCAGGAAGCCTACGGGCTCTATTCCACCGCCGGCACCATCAACGCCAGCGACCTGGACATCACCACCACCGGTCTGGGCTCCATCGGCGTGTTCGCGCGTGGCAGCGATGCCGTGTTGAGCCTGAGCAACAGCACCGTCACATCCGGCGACCGTGGCCATGGCGCTGCCGCATTGGGCGGTGCGCAGTTGAACATCATCGACTCCAGCCTCACCGCCATGGGTGCAAACGGCAACGGCGTCACCGCGCGCAATGCTGGCACGCGCGTCAACGTCAACGGATCCACCCTGCGCACCAGCGCGGCAGATTCCCATGGCGTGCTGCTGAGCGACAGCGCAAGCGTCAACATCGACGGCGGCTCCATCGCCTCGACGGGCGACCGCAGCCGCGGCATCTGGGCGTACGGCGCCAGCACCGTCAACGTCGCCAACGCGCGCATCGCCACCGCTGGCGACCGCACGCTCGACGCTGCGGGAAGCATGTTTGGCGCCAGCGGCGTCGTCGCATCGTCCGGGTCGAAGGCGACCCTGCTGAACACCGAGGTGTCCACCACTGGCTACTGGGCCGACGGCCTGGACGTGGAGGGTGACGGCTCCGCCATGCAGATGATCGGCGGCACCGTACACACCCATGGGGATCAGTCCAAGGGTGCAGCGGTCTACGGCGGCAACAACCAGCTCTCCCTGCAGCAGGTGCGCGTGCAGACCGACGGCAATGCTGCGCAGGGCCTCGCTGTAAGGGGCGCAGGCAGCAGCATTCAGGTGCTGGACTCCTCGGTCACGACCCTTGGCATTGCATCGCACGGGCTTGACGCCATCGACGGCGCCCTCGTGCAGGCCACCGGCACGCAGGTGACCACCCAAGGCGCCGGTGCTTACGCCGCACAGGCCACCAATGGTGCTCGGATCGAGCTCCACGGCGGCACCCTTCACGCCGCCGCCTCGGCCGGCCTCGGCCTCGACGCTGCCTCACTGCGTGCGAGCGATGGCACCCGTATCGAAGGCGGAAACGGTCGGCTGGCCGAGTTCGCCTCGGACAGTGCCAATACCGTTTCCTTCGACCGCAACGTGGTCGCCCTCGGGGACATCCGTTTCTCCGATGCCGCCATCGACCGCGACGGCAATGGTTTCCTCGACCGCACCTCCTCCCTCTCGCTCGACCACGACAGCTACTGGAAAGGTGCCACCGATGCCGTGGGTGATCTCTCGCTGGCCAACGGCAGCCGCTGGGACGTGACCGGCGATTCGCAGATCGGCACCCTCGCGATCGCCAACGCCACCCTCGCCTTCGACCATACGGACGGCCAGTACAAGACCGTCACCGTGGACGGTAACTTCCATGCCGACAACGGCCTGCTGGCGATGAACACCGCACTGGGTGATGACACCTCGCCCACCGACCGGCTGCACGTGCGCGGCGACACCTCGGGTACCGCGCGTATCGCCGTGAACAATATCGGTGGGCCGGGAGCCCTCACCCATGACGGCATCCATC
>NZ_JBFULO010000569.1:0-1984 GCF_054049855.1 Stenotrophomonas sp. P5_B8
GCGGCAGGGTCAGGGCCAACAGGGTCATGGCCTGGGTACGCATGCGTGGGGTCATCAGACTCGAGCCTCCGGGTCAGTAAGCGGGGAAAGGGGCAGCGTTCCAGCCGAAGGGCCGGGCGCGGGACAGATCGGGAAGGGAAACGCGGTGGCGCTCAGTCGCGGTGCCTGCGTGGGGTCGGCACACTCGGTTCGGATTCCTGCAGCCGCGGTTCGAACGGATAGAACGCGGCCTGCGGCTCCTGCGTGGAGAAACTGGCGTTGAGTGCACCCCCGGCGGGGGCCAGGGTGGAACGCGGCCACGGCCTGGCCTGCAGGCTCGCGACGTCACCGAACGGCAGCTGGCGGGTCGTCGCGGTGGCATGGGCGGCAGCCGGCGGCAGGGTCGGTGCCAACGGCGCCTGGCTGGCCAGCGCACGCTGCGGCTCGGCACTGCGCGCGGCGGCGCTGCGTGCGACCTGCTGGGTGCGGGTGGCGCTGGCGCGGCGTACCGACGCCACGTCCTGGCGGCGGCTGGCGGCGGCGACCGCAGCGGCCGGGGCCGCGGCCATCGCAACGGCGGCCTCCACCGGTGCTGCCGGGGTAGCCGGGGCCGTCGGCAGCTCGGCCTGGCTGGCGATGATGGTGGTGGTCGGGGCATCCAGCGGCGGGGCCTCGCTGGGCAGCTGTTCGCGGGTCATGAACATCGCCACGGCCGCCACCGAGGCGGCCAGCGCCGCGCCACCGCCCCAGCGGCGCCAGCCACTGCGGGATTCACCGGTACGCTCGGTGGCCGCGGGCGCAAGCGGCGCGGGTTCAGCGGCAACCGCGCCACGCACGCGCTCGGCGAAGTCCAGCGGTGCCGGTGCGCAGGCCTGGCCGCGGAGCACGTCGCCCAGCAACTGCCACCGCTCGTGGCAGCCGGCCAGGGCGTCGTCGTGCTCGAGCCGGCGCAGCATGAACCGCGCTTCGTCGGCCGACAGCGCACCGTCGATCAACGCCGACAGCTGCTGGCGATTGTGGGCATCGAGTTTGTCCGGCGCAGCGCCGGTGGATCCAGGGTTGTTCATGTGGTGGCTCATACGCGGCTCTTCTCGCGGGTGGCACTGCCGACATCCAGCAGTGGCCGAAGTTCAGTGTCGATCGCCTCGCGGGCGCGGAAGATCCGCGAACGCACAGTGCCGATCGGGCACCCCATCTTCTGCGCGATGTCTTCGTAACTCAGCCCGTCCACCTCGCGCAGGGTGATGGCCGATCGCAGTTCCTCCGGCAGCGCCGAGACCGCCTTCATCACCGTCTGCTCCAGTTCCTGGCGCATCAATTCGCGCTCGGGCGTGTCGGTGTCGCGCAGCCGGGTACCGCTGTCGAACTGTTCGGCATCGCCGATGTCGATGTCATCGGTGGGCGGGCGGCGGTTGTGGGCAGCAAGGTGGTTTTTGGCAGTGTTCACGGCGATCCGATGCAACCAGGTATAGAACTGGGCGTCGCCACGGAAACTGCCGATCGCGCGATACGCGCGGACGAACGTGTCCTGGGCGACGTCCTGACATTCACTCCAGTCGGCGATGTAGCGCCCGATCAGTGCAATGATCCGATGCTGGTACTTGCGCACCAGGACATCAAAGGCCGCACTCTCGCCGCGCTGCACGCGCCGGACCAGTTCCAGGTCCAGCTCCTGTGGTGTTTCAACCTCGGCCATGAGGGGCCGCACTCCTGTCAGCCCGACCAACGTCGAGCACTGAGACTGCCAATCCCGGGAAAAGTTCAGCGACCGATCACACGACGCCGCACCAGCTTTTAACCACCGTTCCGTTAAGGTTCCCGTTCACGGCAATGATCCGGGCCTTCCCTTCCCCCCAGCTATAGGGATTTGACGGGGAGGAAACAACCTCTGGATCATAGCCCCCTTCTCCATACACAACCGGATGGAACGTCCCCATGCTTTCAGGCTTCGATGGGCTTCGCTTCTCACATTGGCACCCGCAGATCCGTGATGATGGTGTCGTGG
>NZ_JBFULO010000570.1:0-1974 GCF_054049855.1 Stenotrophomonas sp. P5_B8
GGTCAGGACCGGTGAAGTCGAATGCGAGATCGAGGTCAACGGCGAGCGCGAAGTCATCTACAAGCCGACGTTCGATGCCTGGGTGGAAACCTGGACGCCGGGTGACACCGTCAAGGCGCGTGAGACGCGGGACAAGTTGCCGTACTCGGTATGGGTTCGCGACGGGCACATGCACGCGCCCCAAGGCCAGACGATCAGCTACCGGCACGTGGCGCAGACGCTTGCGGAGTACGACCGCGACTACGACGTGCAGCTGGTCGCCTACGACCGGTATGCGTTCAAGAAGCTGGAAGAGGAGGTGGCTGACCTGGGCCTCTCGCTCGCCTTTGCGGAGCATCCGCAGGGAGGCTTGAAGCGAGGGAAGCCGCTACCGGCCGAAGTTGAGGCGGCGCAGGCGGAGGGCCGCGAGGCCCCCGAGGGCCTGTGGATGCCCGGCTCGTTGCGAATGCTCGAAGAAGCCCTGCTGGAGGGCCGCATACGGCTGCGGAGAAGCCCGGTTTTGGTCTCCGCAATCATGTCCGCCGTCATCGAATCGGACAAATGGGGCAATCAGTGGCTATCCAAGCTGCGCTCCACCAACAAGATCGACGCCGCAGTGGCACTTGCCATGGCGATCGGTGCCGCAAACACGTCTGAACAAGGGTCTGCAGACATGGACGATTACTTGGAAAACGGCTTTTTTGGGCTGATCGGCTGATGACTACGACTCGCTGGTACAACCCGCTCACCTGGCGCTTCTTCGGCTACACCGACCCGACCTCGGGCGACTACGTCGAAGTGGACATGGAGGTTGGTGGCAAGAACACGAAATCTGGCGTCCGCATCACGCCCAAGAGGGCAATGACGGTCAGCATCGTCTGGTCGTGCGTGAAGATTCTGAGCGAATCGACTGCGGGCCTGCCGCTCAAGCTGTACGAGGATGTCGCTGGTCTGCGGTCGCTGGTCAAGGGCTCTAGTCCGCAGCGTCGCCGCCTGCTACGCCTGCTCAGCAAGCCCAACCCGTACATCACCCGGCTGAACTTCCTCAAGGCCATGGTGGTGAACATGGCCTTGCGAGGAAACGCCTACGCGATCATCCACCGCGCCGATGATGGCGCGTGGATTGGGCTCATCCCGCTGAGTCCTGATCAGGTCGAGGTGGATACCGAAAGCGACCTCATCTACTGGGCAACCATTGCCGGCGATCGCACTGCGGTATCGCCGGAAAACATGCTTCATTTCAAGCTGTTTAGCTCCGATGGCATCAATGGCCTGTCGCCTGTGGAATATCAGGCCGAAACGCTTGGCCTGGCGCGCACCGCGCAGGATTGGTCTGCGCGGTTCATGCGCAAGGGCGGCTTCACCGGCGGCTACATCATCTACGACAACTTCCTCACCAAGGAGCAGCAGAAGAGCATCTTGGAGAAGATGCCCGACATCCGCCGCGGCAACGTGGACGACATCGGCAAGATGGCGATCCTGCAGGGCGGGCCGAAGATCCAGGCCGCCGGGCTGAGCCAGAAGGACAGCCAGTTCATCGAATCGCAGCAGTTCCAGGAAGAGGCCATCGCCGGCATCTGGGGTGTGCCCCTGTACCTGGCGAACCGCGCCCGGTCGACGTCGGTAATGGGCTCCAACCTTGAGCAGCAGACCAGCGGGTTTATCACCTTCGGCCTCAAGCCATACCTGGACGCGATCGAAGATGAACTCAACGACAAGCTGTTCGGTCCGGACGGGTCGATGTTCGTCGAATTCGTGGTCGAGGGGTTGCTGCGGGCGGACAGCGCGGCGCGCGCGGCCTACTACAAGGCCGCTCTCGGCGGCTCCGGCGGCTCGGGCTGGATGAGCATCACCGAGGTCCGGGAGAAAGAGAACCTACCTCCGCTTGATGGCGAGGAATACAACCGCGTCACCCGATGGGAAGCAGGCAACGACAAGACCGGAGACAGCGCAAATGCTGAGTAAATTGGACTGCCCGTTTGAAGTGAAATCGGC
>NZ_JBFULO010000571.1:0-1959 GCF_054049855.1 Stenotrophomonas sp. P5_B8
GTGCTGATCACCGCTGCCGAGGACCGCCACAGTTCCGAGTCCAGCCAGAGCAGCAAGAAGAGTGGCTTYAGTGGCGGCTTCTCCAATGGCGTGGCCTCGGTGGGCTATGCCAAGTCCAGCAGCAGCGGCCAGAACGCCACGCAGGCCACTACCCAGGTCGGTTCGGCCATCGCCTCGCGCGAAGGCAACGTGCTGATCAGTGCCGGCAACCAGCTCACCCTGGCCGCCTCGGACGTTGCCGCCGGCGAGAACCTCACCCTGGTCGGCAAGGACATCGCGCTGCTGGCCAGGCAGGACACGCTGGACACGCAGAGCAGTCAGGCCAGCACGTCCAGCGGCATGTCGGTCGGCACCACCTACGACCCCACCAAGGCCTACCGCAGCGCCCGCGACTCCACCACCGACGGCATGGCCGACAGTGGGTCGACGATGGGCAAGATCACCCGCACCGGCGAAGGCGCTGCGTCCGGCGCCCGTGCAGCGACCACGTCCACCGTGATCACCGGCGGCAGCCAGCGCTCGAGCGGCAACCAGCGCGAATCCACCAGCGACGCCCGCGTCACCCAACTGGCGGCAGGCGGCGACATGACGCTGATCGCCAACGGCGGCTCCATCACCAGCCAGGGCGCGCAGCTGTCCGCCGATGGCAATGCGGTGCTGTTGGCGACCAAGGACATCGTCTTCGACGTCGCCCACAACACCGCCTCCAGCAGCAGCGACAGCCGCGGCAAGGGCTGGGGGTTCGCCAACAACACCAGCGGCCTGCCGTTCGGCACCAACAACTCGCGCAACGAAGGCGCCGGCCAGAGCGACACCATCACCGGCACCCAGCTGTCGGTCGGCGGCGGGGTGCGCATGGCCACCACCGAGGGCAACATCCGCCTGACGGCGGCCAACATCGCCGCCGAAAAGGACGTCAACATCCGTGCCGCCGGCGACCTGCTCATCCGCAGCGGCCAGGACACCGTCAGCAATGCCAACACCGCCGACAGCAAGGCGATCGGCACTGTGCAGATCTCCGATACCGAAAAATTCTCCGGCTGGCATCGCGAGCAGCACGAGGACGACAGCGCGATGGTGYCCCAGGTCGCCAGCACCATCGGCAGCCTGGGCGGCAACGTCAACCTCGGCGCAGGCGGMAARTACACCCAGATTGCCAGCAACGTGGTGGCCGCGCAGGACGTCAACATCACCGCGGCCGAGATCGAGCTGCTCACTGCCGATGAAACCGGGCAYGCCTCGCAGCGCGAYAAGSACCTGAASATCGGTGTGTTTGCGCGGGTCAAATCGCCGTTCATTGATCTGATCAACAATGTGGATGCTGCGCGGCAGTCGTATGGGCGGCTGCAATCCATGCAGGGCATGGCGGCCGCAGCCAACGCCTATCAGTCGGCCAGCGTCATCGTCAGCACGTTGGATGCAGGTGGCAGCGGGCTTATGGTCAGTGCCGAGACTGGCATTGTCTTCAAGACCGCCAGCATACTTGAGGCAATGGCCTCAATTGAATCCTCGTCGCTGCCCGCAGCAAGAAAGGCGAAAGCAATTGCTAATCTGTAAAGGGGGGGGGTGCTTTCAACGCCAACACGGTGGGATCGGGTGGTGCAAGAAATTCAACAGTCAAGAGTTTCTGTAATGGATCAATATGCGAGTACTTAATGGTTATTAATCCAATTAAGCTGCGTGATAACGGCTTCTCGGACGAGATGATCCGATACTTCATGGATGTGCAATATGATCCTGATCTTCCGATGGGGAATGTTGCTATAAGTAAGGTTCTTCACCCAACTCCGGGGAAGGCCGCCCGGATCTTCAGGAAGAAGTACGCGTCGTCTCGGTATCCGTAGGCGACGCGCTTGATGACCTTGATCTTGTTATTGATGCCTTCCACCAGGTTCGTCCCGAGAGGCCACCGGCAGTGGGCCAGGATGCCCGGCAGATAAGGCTGCAGACGGCGGACAA
>NZ_JBFULO010000572.1:0-1948 GCF_054049855.1 Stenotrophomonas sp. P5_B8
CCCGCAGCCTGAGCAGCCGGCGCACCAACACCATTGGCGTGGTCCTGCCGGACCTGTACGGCGAGTTCTTCTCCGAGTTGATGCGCGGCATCGACGGGGTCGCCCGTGAGCGTCGCCAGCACCTGCTGGTGTCCAGCTACCACGGCGACCAGGAGCAGCAGGGTGCGGCGCTGCGCGCGATGCGTGGCCGGGTCGACGGCCTGCTGGTGCTGTCCCCGTATGCGGAAAGCCCCGGGTTCCTGACCGACAACCTGCCGCAGTCGCTGCCGACGGTGCTGATCAACACCTATCTGCCCGAGCAGGATCATCCGGTGCTGAGCATCGATGACCATGCCGGCGCGATGGCGATGACCCGCCATCTGCTCGATGTCGGCCACCGCCGCATCGCGTTCATTTCTGGTCCGGATCTCAACTTCGATGCCCGCGAACGTCTGCGCGGTTTCCGCGATGCGTTGTCCGCCTTCGGCGCGGATGCGGCAGGGATCGAGTTGCCCGGTGACTTTGACGAAGCCTCCGGCCATCGCGCCGGACAGGAGTTGCTGGCAGCCGGTGCGCTGCCCGATGCGGTGTTCGCCGCCAACGACATGATGGCGCTGGGGTGTCTGTATGCGTTCGCGCAGGCAGGCGTGCGGGTACCGGCCGATGTCGCCCTGGCGGGCTTCGATGACATTCCGCTGGCGCGTTTCGTTCACCCATCGTTGACCACGATGCAGGTGAGTATCGCCGACCTCGGCGATAAGGCGATGACGCGTCTGTTGCAGTTGATGGACAGCAACAACACGGAAGCGGCCGGCGACAAGCAGACGCTTGTACCGAGCCTGATCGTGCGTGACTCAAGCAAGCCCAGAAACGAGCCGTAGGTCACGACCGTTGGTCGTGGCGCATTAAAACCACGTAATAAAAAAACGACAGGGGCCGCAAAGACGGCCACCACCACCCGGAGATTTACATGACGTATTCCAATCACCGCAATCGCACGCCGGCTCGCAGCCTGCTGACGAGCGCCTTGGTCACCTGCCTGATGCTGGGCGCCGCCCCGAGCCTGATGGCGCAGTCGGCCACCTCCTCGCTGCGCGGCCAGGTTGCCCAGGCCGACGCCGGCACCGAAGTGACCGCGACCAACCTGGCCAGCGGCACCGTGCGTCGCGCGACCACCCGCGCCGACGGCAGCTACTCGCTGATGGGCCTGGATCCGGGCACCTACGACGTCGTGGCCAATGGCCAGACCCAGAAGGTGACGGTGACCGTGGCCTCGACCGCGACCCTGAACTTCGGCGGCGCGCCGGCCAACGGCAGCACCGCCAACGCCACCAACCTGGACACGGTCAACGTCGTTGCACCGACCCTGCTGCAGGAAGTGCGTACCTCCGAAGTGGGCAAGACGGTGAGCCTGCAGCAGATCCAGACCACCCCGCAGGTGTCGCGCAACTTCCTGGAATTCGCCGACGCGGTCCCGGGCTTGATCTTCACCCGTGATGCCAAGGGCAACACCTCGCTGCGCGGCGGTGCCACCAATGCCGACGGCACCAATGTCTACATCGACGGCGTGGGCCAGAAGAGCTACGTCAAGGGCGGCGGCGTGGCCGGCCAGTCCGGCAGCGCCGGCAACCCGTTCCCGCAGCTGGCCATCGGCGAATACAAGGTCATCAGCGGCAACTACAAGGCCGAGTATGGCCAGGTGTCCAGCGCGGCCGTGACCGCGGCGACCAAGTCCGGTACCAACGAGTTCAAGGGTGAAACCTTCTACCGTTACACCAACGAAGACATGCGCGCCAAGACCCCGGCCGAGCGTCAGGCTGGCCAGACCAAGGAGGCGTCGGCCGAGAAGGAATATGGTTTTGCATTGGGTGGCCCGATCATCCAGGACAAGGCCCACTTCTTCGTGACCTATGAAGCCAAGCGCTTCGACCTGCCGGTCACCATCGCGCCGGAAGGCTCGGTCACCAAC
>NZ_JBFULO010000573.1:0-1938 GCF_054049855.1 Stenotrophomonas sp. P5_B8
CCGCAAGGATAAGGACGGAATACCATCGGCGCAGTGCCATTGGTGAACCAGGCCCAGCATTGATTGTTGGGTGTCGGTGGGTTGCCCGTCGGCCCGCCGGGCGGCGCGGCCGCAAGGCCTTGGGAGGGTAGCGAACCAATCCCCACATCGGTGATCGCCGCACTGCCGGTCGACGGCGTCTCTACTGCAGCGGTTCCGTCTGCCAATACCGTACCTGTGGTGGAGCCAAGCCTGGAGCCCCCCAACGCACCGTTGCCGGTAAGCGCCTGCAGCACGAATGTCCAGTTGGTCCCGGCAGAGGCGCAACCGGAAGCGGTCGGCGACGGCACGTAGGTCCGCATGTAGACATCGCCCTCGGAAATACTGGGCTGACCAACAAAGCGTTCGCCACCGGGCAGGTCGACATACCAGCCACGACTACCAGTGGGCGCGGTGCTCCGGGTCAAGCCGCGGCCCTGCGCCGCAGAGGCGATCACGCTGCCTGTGAGATTGGCACGGGTCAGCGTAGTGGTGATCTGACCATCCACGGTGTCATTCAGGCCATAGAGGCTCTGGACCGAGGTATCGGACGGGTCATCGACAAAGGAGAAGCTGCCGGTGCCGAAGAACAGCATGTTGCCGCCGGACTCGCCCGCCATCGATTCGAGCCCACCGATGATGGGCTGACGCAGTGTCCGCCCGTTTTCGGTGTAACTACGCGAGGTGAACAGCGGGACGGTCAGATTGGTCCCTGCACGCAGATCGAACTTCCACACTGCTCCCTTCTGGTCGGCCGCGTAGGCGGTATCGTAATAGCCATCGGTACCGCGGGTCCGGGTGGCGGTACCGCGATATCGGTCTACAACCACCACCGACCCCAAGCCATTGCTGCCGGTAGGTACGCCGGCGCCGGACTCCACCGCTTCGATCATCGTCACCGTTGGGGTACCGGTCTTGATGTCCACCATGAACAGCACCGCCTTGCCGTTGGCGCTGTTGTAACCATTCCCGAACACAGCGCGCCAGACTGGCGTGCCGCTGCTGTCGAGCATCGGCACGATTACGGGCTTGGCCAGAACGTGTCCGATATTGTTCCGCACATCGGCAGAAAGCGCCGCGTCCAGGTCGCTGATTTCCCAGAGCTTGCTCCCCGTTCCGAACGTCGCGCCGGGGGTCACGTCCAAGGCGAACACACTGCGTCCACCTGCACCGGAGGCACCGACCAGCGTGGTATGCCAATTACCACCATAATTGCTGTCGGCCAAGGCGATCTTGCCGTCCACGTAGTAGCGGTGGTCGAATTTCTGGTCGTTGAGGTTTCGTGCGTCGTAAGGGAACAGCAGATTGCCCATGTGGCCCAGCGCGGTCGACGGGATATAGGCGAACGCCTCGGTACCGCCGCCGGAAATGGTATTGCCGGCCGCATCCATGCCGCCGTTGAAGGCATGCAGCATGCCGTCATTGGCCCCGACGTACACCATGTAATTGGCACGGGTCTTCTTTTGGGCGACATACGTCTGGTAGCTGGTGGCCAGCGTCCCGCCCAGACGACGGTACCCGTAGTCGTCGCCCGGCGCACTGACCACCGGACTGGAGTTGACGATGTCTCCCAGGCGGGTAGTGCGATCGCGTAGCTTGCCGCCGTTTTTCACTTCACCGGTCTGGTCGCCCTTGAGGTAGGCCACCGCACTGGTGATGTTCGCCCCAAGGGCCGTCACCGCAGCCGCGTTGCAGCGGGACATGCCCGGATACAGCGCGGCTGACTTCGTGCACAGATCGTCCAGCGTCACCGTACCCGCAGTGAAGGCGCGGGTGGTGCCGTCCTTGGTGAAGAACACCTGGCGACCGGTTGCAGTGAGCTGCGCGGCGGCCTCCCACATCGAGGTGTAGACGATCTCGCGCGCGGCATTGGTAGACACCTTGCTCGCTGTCAATCGACCGAACCAGTCAGTCCCTTCG
>NZ_JBFULO010000574.1:0-1931 GCF_054049855.1 Stenotrophomonas sp. P5_B8
GCCCAAGGGTTCGAAGATCTACGGTGCGTATGGTGGCGGCCCGACCGGTGAGCGCGTCGAGGTGATCTGGGATCGCATCACCACGCCGAACGGCATCGATGTAGCCATGTCCAGCCCGGGCATCGACCAGCTCGGCGGTGCGGGCCATCCAGGTCAATACAGTGCGCACTGGGGCAGTCGCATCGCCTCGGCGCTGATGATCAGCCTGATCGCCGACGCCTTCAAGTACGCCGCCGCCGAGCACGGACCGGAAACCACCACGGTCACTGGCAGCGGTCTGGCCGTGCAATCGCCGTACGAAAGCGCCACTGCGCGCAGCATGGAACGCCTGGCCAACGAAGCAATGAGCCAGCGCCGCCCGCCCACCGTTACCATCAACCAAGGCACCGTGGTCAGTGTCTATGTGGCAAAGGACGTCGATTTCAGCGACGTGCTGCCGCAGCGCCGCTGACCCTCTGGATCAACCATGGACGCCGAAGTGGCCCCTGTCGCCGATGTTTCCAGTGAATTCCTGAGATACCAGTACGAGGTCTTGGGCATTCACCAGTACATGACCTCGCCCGATGTGACGGAAATCTGTATCAACCGTCCGGGCGAGGTGTACCTGGAAACCAATGCTGGTTGGCAGCGTGTGGAAGTTCCCACGCTGACCTTCGAGCGTGCGCGTCAGTTCTGCACGGCCGTGGTCAACGAGAGCAACACCGGGCAGCGCATCACCGATGCCGATCCGGTGGTGTCACTGACGTTCCCGACCGGACAGCGTGCCCAGTTCGTGATCCCGCCGGCGTGCGATGCCGGCAAGGTGTCGATCACCATCCGCCTGCCGTCCAAGCACACCAAGACGCTTGAGCAGTATMAGAGCGATGGGTTCTTCAACCAGATCCTGGAGCAGGGCGCCGGGCTGAGCGAGCAGGACAGCGAGTTGGTCGAGCTGCGGCAGTCACGCAACTATGCCGAGTTCTTCCGGCGTGCGGTGATGTACCGCAAGAACATCRTGGTGTCCGGCGCGACCGGCAGTGGCAAGACCACCTTCATGAAATCGCTGGTCAACCACATTCCGGCCAGCGAGCGCCTGGTGACCATCGAGGATGCGCGCGAGCTGTTCATCAGCCAGCCCAACGTGGTTCACCTGCTGTACTCGAAGGGTGGGCAGAGCGCCAGCAATGTCACCGCCAAGAGCTGCATGGAGGCGTGCCTGCGCATGAAGCCCGAGCGCATCATCCTGGCCGAGCTGCGCGGCGATGAGGCGTTCTACTTCATCCGCAACTGCGCGTCCGGCCACCCCGGATCGATCACCAGCTGCCATGCCGGCAGCCCGGAGCAGACCTGGGACCAGCTTGCCTTGATGGTCAAGGCGTCTTCTGAAGGCTCCGGTCTGGAGTTTGCCGTGATCAAGCGCCTGTTGATGATGACCATCGACATCGTGGTGCACATCAAGGCTCACGCCGGCAGTCGCTACATCACCGGCATCGATTTCAGTCCCGAGCGCGCCTTGGCGCAGGCAGGATGAGATGGTCATCATGACTTTCAAAAATCTGAATATGGATTTCACGCAGGCCGAAGCCTTGCATCCCTACGTTGGACATGTGGCTTGTCACCTGTCGTCCGCATGGAGGTTGGACTGATGTTGCCCGGACTGGAAGCGCTGGCGTGTCCTGAAATGGCCGTGTCCATGGATGTCATGCAGCACGTGATCAATGTTGAATCCTCGCGCAACCCGTACGCGATCGGCGTTGTCGGTGGTGCGCTCGTTCGTCAGCCCAAGCAGCTTGACGAGGCGTTGGCGACGGTGCGCATGCTTGAAGAGAAGGGCTACAACTTCTCCATCGGGCTGGCCCAGGTCAACCGCTACAACCTTGCCAAGTACGGTCTGGATTCCTACGAGAAAGCGTTCCAGCAGTGCCCGAACCTGCAGGCCGGCTCGAAGATCC
>NZ_JBFULO010000575.1:0-1928 GCF_054049855.1 Stenotrophomonas sp. P5_B8
GGTTTCATCCACACCGGCCTGATGTCCACACTGCTATATGGCGCGCTCCAGAAGCTACCGACCGCGCTGGTGGGTGTTCTCTCGTTCGTCTATCCTATCGTCGCCATCATTGTCGATGCCTGGGCGTACGGCCACCTGATGGGAACAATGCAGGTCGCCGGAGCCGTTGCGATCTTGGCGGCCGTGGCGGGAATGAATTTTGGGTGGACTCTTTTTCGTCGGGAACGCAGGAACGCATAGCCTCCAATCTGCGAAGCTTGAAGTTCAAGCTCGCATCCAGTCACTGGGCACTTCAGTCTGACTCTTCAAGATGAAGCGCGATCTTTCTGACTTGGCCCAGTGCTTGCTACGGCGGAGGCATCATAACGGTGAGGATGCGCACCCGGTCACCCGATCGCCAGTAGCCAAGGATGGGCTTCCCGGTGCGACAGGTGTAGTAATAAGTGTTTGGCGTGACGCCGGCCCTGTAGCGCACAACTTGATCCAGTTTCGATGCTTGGGCTCGGATCCGAGCTCGAGTGGTGGAGCTCACTTGAAGTTTCTTTAGCTCTTCTGCCGCTGATCTCGTCCAAGAAACCGGCATGTCGTAGTCACCGACGGTGATAGGGCTGAATAGAGGGTGTGAATAAAAATAGGCCTAACTCCTCATCAGTAAGATCATTTGTGTCGGAAAGCGCCTTGAGCATTGATTCATCAAGGCTTTTCTTCCACACGGGATCAACCTGGTTCCACCATTGGTCATCGTGCTGGGGGGCTTGATCGTTCATCTAGATGTGCCTCTGACTTTCACTCAGAATAACCTTTGCGCCGGGGGAGTCAAGGAGCTGCATGTCTTAAGGGGGGGCGTAATGCCCAAACCCATACGAGCAGGGCGATTTCCTGAATATAGGGATGGCTCGGCCGCAGTTTGAAGCTGGCTAGCGCTATCTTGGAAGGATCTGTTGGCAAAGGCGGGTATTTTCCGTTCGCGGCGCATGGGCGCATTCTGTCGACTTACGGATAGAAGCCCTTCTTGTCCCGCAGTCGCCTCTTGAACTGGCCTCGTACATATCTGGGTAGAACGACGGGAGGCGTGAAGTCTTCCAGCATCCTCACGGCCAGAGGCCGAGATTGTTCCGGCAGCATGCCCTCGTAAGCCTCTCTAATAACGGGGGCTTGTTCCTCCTTTGCTTGCCCGGTGGTTGAGTGACCGGTGATCACTGCGATCTGCGACGTTGTGTATCCTTTGCTGATCAGGTTGTTTATCAACGTATGGCGGAACGAGTGAAAAGCAGTGCCTTTCGAGAAGCCGAGTTTCTTCATGTAGTTGCCAAACTGCCACACTAATGCACTGCTGTAGCGCGCGTTTGTTTCCCCCGTCCTTGGGTTGACGCCTGCAGAGAGGTGTGGGAAGAGGCGTGGATGCTTGGACTCCTTGATGTCCTCCAGGAATTCTAGGAAACCAGCATCCAACACGCGCTGTGCTATTGGAATTTTTCGTATGGACGAGATGTTCTTCAGGCTCTGTCTGCTCTTGGCGCCTTCCGACCCCGCAAGATCCTCGTCGGCGGTGACGCGGAGGTAGATAAACCATGTGTCTTCCTCTAAGGCGATATCCGCTACCTTGAGCTGAGCAATCTCGCCGATACGAGCGCCGGTGTAGAGTCCGAGGATTGGCCCCCACCATCGGTGTGGCCATTTCCTTGCCCAGGGTTCAAAATTGGACTGTTCGAAGATGCGCTGTAGCTCCGCGTTGCCAAGCGAGCGATTGCGCTTCGGTTGCACGCCGACAAGATCCTTTCGGATCTTGACGAACGCATCCATCGGTGAGGCAGCAATGGCTTTTGCACTGAGTAGCGCGTTGAAGAAGGCGCTCAAGAGTGCTCGCTGAAGCGCAAAGCTAGAAGCGGCAGGGGGAGGCACGTTCATGCTTTTGCCCAGTTCTATCA
>NZ_JBFULO010000576.1:0-1927 GCF_054049855.1 Stenotrophomonas sp. P5_B8
GCTTACAGGGATGTACTTGCAGCGTGTCCCGCGACGCTGCACACCCCCGCCCAGGCCCAGTCACTCGCAGGCATTCGCTCTACACTGACACAAAAAAAAGCCGCGACGCCTCTCAGCGCCGCGGCTCACCTCGCGGGGGAGGCAACGCGTCCAACCGGACGCGCCGAGGTCAAAACATGTGCAACCCACCGTTCACCGCGTAATCGGCACCGGTCACGTAGGCCGCATCATCCGACGCCAGCCACGCGCACAGGCTCGCCACTTCCTCCGGCTTGCCCAGCCGGCGGATMGGCACCGACCCGGCCAGCCGGTCCAGCACGTCCGGCGGAAAACTGCTGATCGACTGGCTGGCGATATACCCCGGCGAAATCGTATTCACCGTCACCCCGCGTGCGGCCACCTCATTGGCCAGCGCACGGCTGAAGCCATGCATGGCCGCCTTGGCCGTAGCGAAATTGACCTGCCCGATCTGGCCCTTGTGCGCGCTCACCGAACCGATGTTCACGATCCGRCCCCAGCCACGCGCGGTCATCCCGTCGATCACCTGTTTGGTGATGTTGAACAACGCATGCAGATTCGAGCCCATCACCGCGTTCCAGTCGTCCGGACTCATCTGCCGGAACAGCACGTCGCGGCTGCCGCCGGCATTGTTGACCAGCACGTCGATCTCACCGACCTCCGCCTTGACCTTGGCAAACGCCGCCACCGTCGACGACCAGTCCGCGGCATTGCCCTCCGAAGCAATGAAGTCGAAGCCCAGCTCGCGCTGCTCGCGCAGCCAGCCGGCCTTGCGTGGCGAGTTCGGTGCGCAACCGGCGACCACCGTGTGGCCGTTGCGCGCCAGTTTCTGGCAGATGGCCGTGCCAACACTGCCCATGCCGCTGGTGACGTAAGCGATGCGAAGCGTCATTGCTGAAGACTCCTTGGTAACCGGATCAGGGCRCGGCCCATCAGGCCGCGATGGGATACAGACCGAACAGCAGGCCACCGACCATCAACAGCAGCGAGATGGCGATCGCCCACTTCAGGGTGAATTTCTGGTGGTCGGCAAACTCCACTTTGGCCAGGCCCACCAGCAGGTAAGTCGAGGGCACCAGCGGGCTGAGCAGGTGCACTGGCTGCCCGGCCAGCGACGCACGCGCCATCTCCACCGGGGTGATGCCGTAGGTGCCGGCAGCCTCGGACAGGATTGGCAGCACGCCGAAGTAGAAGGCGTCGTTGGACATGAAGAAGGTGAACGGCATGGATGCGATCGCGGTGATCACCGCAAGATACGGGCCCCAGCTGTCGGGGATGATCGCCAGGAAGCTGTGCGACATCGCCTCGACCATGCCGGTGTTGTTGAGGATGCCGGTGAAAATACCTGCGGCGAAGATCAGCGCCACCACCGACAGCACGTTGCCGGCATGGTTGACCACGCGGCGGCGCTGCTCGGCCAAGTTGGGGTAGTTGATCACCAGCGCGATCGCAAAGCCCACCATGAACAGCACCGGCATCGGCAGCACGCCCAGGATCAACGCCGTCATCAGCGCGATGGTCAGCGCCAGGTTCACCCACAGCAGCTTGGGGCGCTTGACGTCTTCGGCGTCTTCGACGGTCGGCAGCGCATTGCCATCGTCGGACACGCTGTTGTCCATCCAGCTGCCACCCTGCGGCAGGCTCACCACGCCCAGGCGGCGGCGCTCCTTCAGGCCCAGATACCAGGCCAGCAGCAGCACGCCGGCGCAGGCGATCACCATCGAGGGGATCAGCGGCACGAAGACATCGGCCGGGTCCACGTGCAGCGCGGTGGCCGCGCGCGCGGTCGGCCCACCCCACGGGGTCAGATTCATCACGCCACCGGCGAGGATGGTTACGCAGGTCATGTTGAGCGCGTTCATGCCAAGCCGTTGGTACAGCGGCAGCATCGCCGACACGGTGATCATGT
>NZ_JBFULO010000577.1:0-1915 GCF_054049855.1 Stenotrophomonas sp. P5_B8
GATGTCGACCCTGGCAACGCCGGTGGAGGACGCCGAAACGCTGTTTGACCCGAACGTGGTCAAGGTGGTGCGCAAACAGAACCTGGATGCGCTGTACTTCAGCCGCGCGCCGATCCCGTGGCACCGTGATGCCTTCGCGCGCTCGCGCGACAGCCTGTCTGGCGCGCACTGGCTGCGCCACATCGGCATCTACGGCTATCGTGCCGGCTTCCTGCGCCAGTTCGCCGCGCTGCCGCCGGGCACGCTGGAACAGCTGGAGTCGCTCGAGCAGCTGCGCGCGCTGGAAGCCGGTCACCGGATCAGCGTAGCGCTGAGCCCGGCCGCGTTCCCGCCGGGCATCGATACCCCCGAGGACCTGGCCCGCGCCGAGGCCTGGCTGGCCGCGAACCCCTAAGCGGACGGCGGGGCCGGGGCGCCTGCCGCCGCATTTCTGGCGCGGCACGACGATTGCATGACGCCGACTCCGGCATAATCGGGGCATGAACGTACAGCCTGTCCAGGACTTGCCCGAATTTGCCACGTGGCTCAATGCGCCACCCACCACGCTGACCGAGCTGCGCGGCCGGCCGGTGGTGCTGGCTTTCGTCAATTCTGCCTCGGTGTGGTGCGCCCAGCGTCTGGCCGATCTGGCCCAGTGGCAGTCGCGCAACCCCGGCAAGCTACAGCTGCTGATCGTGCAGGTGCCGCGGTTCGACTGCGAGCGCGACCCGGTGCAGGCGTTGAAGCTGCTGCGCCGCCAGGGTGTCACCGCCCCGGCGCTGCTGGATTCGGACTGGGATGGCTGGCGCCGCTTCAACGTCACCGCGTGGCCCACGCTCGTACTGCTCGATGCGCAGGGCCGCGAACGCGACCGCCTGGTCGGCGTCGGCGGGGAACTCGAGCGTGCGCTCAATGCGCTGTGCGAAGACGGTGCGCGCGTGGCCGACAACGATCTGTCGCTGGCCCGTGAACTCCACCCGGAGCCGCGGCTTCCGCTGCTGTTCCCGACCGCGCTGGTGGTGACCACCGAGCGCCTGTACATCGCCGACAGCGGCCATCATCGCGTGCTCGAGTGCAGCCACGGCGGTCGCGTGCTGCGCCAGTTCGGCCTGGGTACCGCCGATTTCATGGACGGCGGCCCCGGTGAAGCGGCGTTCCACCGTCCGCAGGGCCTGGCCCTGGAGCGCGAGTGGCTGTACGTGGCCGACACCGGCAACCACGCCCTGCGCCGCATCCACCTGCTCAGCGGCCAGGTCGATACCTTGTGCGGCACCGGCCGCCCCGGCGAGCCGACCGAGGGCATGGTCGAGCAGCCGCGCCAGACCGCCCTGAACCACCCGCAGGGGCTGGCGGTGGCCGACAACCAGATCCACATCGCCATGGCGGGCGACAACCGCATCTGGAGCTACCACCTTGGCCAGCGCAGCCTGAAGTGGCGCGCCGGCTCCGGCGCCATCGACGAGCGTGACGGCAGCGGCCATGTCGCCGCCTTCGCCCAGCCGACCTCGCTGGCGGCGGTGCAGCAGGTGCTGTACGTCTGCGACGCACTCGGTTCGTCGATCCGCGCGATGCAGCTGCGGGGCGATCTGGTGCAGACCCTGGTTGGCCAGGGCATGTGGTCGTTCGGCGAACAGGACGGCCCGCGCACGCTGGCGCAGCTGCAATATCCGCAGGCCATCGCCTTGAGCCCGGATGCGCCGCTGCTGTGGATCGCCGATGCCGGCAACGGCCGCCTGCGCACGCTGCGCCTGGGCGGCGGTGAACTGAGTACGCTGGAACTGCCGCGTCGCCTGCATGGCCCGGCCGGTCTGGCGCTGGGCGGTGGCGCGGTCTGGATCGCCGAGACCGACGCGCATGCCGTGCTGCGTTTCGACCCGGTCAGCGGCGTACTGAGCGACGTGCCGATCACCGAATGACTGCGTCCACCGCTCCGGCC
>NZ_JBFULO010000578.1:0-1915 GCF_054049855.1 Stenotrophomonas sp. P5_B8
CCATCGAACAGGTCCTTGAGTGGCCCGGGGAAACCGCCCCAACCGCCGCCATTGCCGCTACCGCGAGGTCCAAACGGACCCCGTCGATTCTCGTCGGGACCTTGTCCGCCCTTGTTGCCGCCGGGTGTATTCCAGGCCATGCACGCTCCATCAGTGAAAGGTTGCCTGCGGGTCATTCCGCACCGTCAACCGTAAATCCTGCTCGATTCTACAAGATGGGGCGGATTGACAGGATTGGAAGGGCCAAGCGGCAGCGGGTCGCGATTCATCCCCCCTGCCCCACGCCTGCCGGGCCGGAGCGGGTAAGGTGTTGCCTCCCTCCCCGTCAGGCATCTTCATGGCCATCCCCGCCCGGTTCAACGCCTTCCGCATCCACCACGACGACCGCGGCCACCACAGCGGCATCGAAGCGATGGGGCTGGACCAGCTCAGCCCCGGCGAGGTGGTGATCCGCGCGCAGTGGTCCTCGGTGAACTACAAGGACGCGCTGGCCGGGACGGGCAAGGGCCGGATCCTGCGCCGCTTCCCGCTGGTGGGCGGGATCGATGTGGCCGGTACGGTGGTCGCCTCGACCGATCCGGCATTTCGCGAGGGCGATGCGGTGCTGGCCACCGGCTGCGGGCTCAGCGAGACCCGCGACGGCGGCTACAGCCAGTACGTGCGCCTGGAATCGAGCGCGGTGATCGCCCAGCCGGCCGGGTTGAGCCCGCGCGAGGCCATGGTACTGGGCACCGCCGGCTTCACCGCGGCGCTGGCGCTGCTGCGCATGACCGACAACCGGCTCACCCCCGCGCAGGGTCCCTTGGCGGTGACCGGCGCCACCGGCGGGGTCGGCTCGCTGGCGGTGGACATCTTCAGCCGCGCCGGCTTCGAGGTACACGCCATCAGCGGCAAGGCCGACCAGGCCGACTACCTGCACGCCATCGGCGCCCGCCAGGTACTGCCGCGCGAGGTGCTGGCCACCTCCAAGCCGATGGAATCCCCCCGCTTCGGTGGTGGCCTGGACAATGCCGGCGGACCGATGCTGGCCAGCCTGCTGGCCCAGACCGTGCCCTATGGCAGCGTGGTCAGCGCGGGCCTGGCCGCCAGCCCGGCGCTGGAGATGACGGTGATGCCCTTCATCCTGCGCGGCGTCTCGCTGCTGGGCGTGTCGTCGGCGGCGGCACCGCGCGGGTTGCGCGAGCAGGTCTGGGAGAAGCTCTCCGGGGCATGGAAGCCGCGCCACCTTGACGCGATCTGCACGCGCGAAGTGGGTCTGGAGCAGGTACACGAGGTCTTCGACACGATGCTGGAAGGCGGGTCGCGCGGGCGTACCGTGGTGCGGATCGACTGAGCGTCGCAGGCAGGCGACGGACGGCAGGCCGGATGCTTCCGGCCTTGTGCGCGCAGCACTACACTGCGGGCATTACATGGGGAACAACATGGCACGCATTCTGATTGTCGACGATTCACCGTCGCAGCTGCTGGGGATACAGCGGATCGTCGAAAAGCTCGGGCACGAGATCCTGACCGCCACCGATGGCGCGGCGGGCGTGGAAGCCGCCAAGGCGCAGCTGCCCGACCTGGTGCTGATGGATGTGGTGATGCCAAACCTCAACGGTTTCCAGGCCACCCGTACACTGGCGCGCGATGCCACCACCAAGCACATTCCGGTGATCCTGGTGACCACCAAGGACCAGGACACCGACCGCATGTGGGGCATGCGCCAAGGTGCCAAGGCCTACATCACCAAGCCGTTCTCCGAAGACGAGCTGTCCGAAGTGCTGGAACGGGTCTTCAGCAACCAGGAACCGCCAGCGGCGTGATGCCGGCGCGGTGAGCCGCCCGGAGGGGAGCCGACCAATGGGCGGCTCCTACCTCGGCCGCCGCAGATGCACCGTGCCGGCGCGTACCTGCCGCTGGCCAGTGCACAACC
>NZ_JBFULO010000579.1:0-3041 GCF_054049855.1 Stenotrophomonas sp. P5_B8
GCGGAGAGGTCAGTCATTGGAGATACGGTTGCGCAGCAGGATGCCGCGCGCGGAGAGGCTGACCAGCAGCACGAACACGGTCAGCACCAGCGCGCCGGCCCAGGCCAGCGTCTGCCAGGATTCATACGGGCTGCCGGCGAACTGGTTCATCACCACCGGTACCGAGGCCATCGGCTGGAACACGTTGTTGTTCCAGTACTGGTTGCCGAAGGCGGTGAACAGCAGCGGCGCGGTTTCACCGGAGATGCGCGCCAGCGCCAGCAGGATGCCGGTGACGATGCCGGCCGCGGCGCTGCGGTACAGCACCTGCACGGTCACCTTCCACTGCGGAATGCCCAGCGACAGCGCCGCTTCGCGCATCTGCGAGGGCACCAGGCGCAGCATTTCATCGGTGGTGCGCACCACCACCGGCAGCGCGATGAAGGCCAGCGACAGCGCACCGGCAAACGCCGAGAACTGCCCGCCGGTCTGCATCACGTACAGGGTGTAGACGAACAGGCCCAGCACGATGGACGGTGCCGAGAGCAGGATGTCGTTGACGAAGCGCACCACCGTGCCGGTCTTGCGGAAGTTGCCGTACTCGGCCAGCCAGGTGCCGGCCAGCACGCCGAGCGGCGTCCCGATGGCGATGGCCAGGCCACACATCACCGCGCTGCCGAAGAACGCATTGGCCAGGCCGCCTTCCTGCATCGGCGGCGGTGTCATTTTGGTGAACAGGTCCAGGTTGATCCCGGCCAGGCCCTTGGAGGCCAGCGTGAGCAGGATCCAGCCGAGGAAGAACAGGCCGAACAGTGCGGTCAGGCAGGACATGAGCAGCGCGACGACGTTGACGATGCGGCGGCGCAGGTACAGCGGTTGGGCGTTGGCGGTGGACATCAGTTGCCCTCCTTGCGGGCCAGGCGCATCAGCATCAGGCGGGCAATGGCCAGCACCACGAAGGTCACGATGAACAGCACGAAGCCGAGCAGCAGCAGTGCCGAGCGGTAGGTTTCGGTGGCCTCACCGAAGTCGTTGGCGATCAGCGCGGCGATGGTGGTGCCCGGCTCCAGCAGCGACGGCGACAGACGCACGCTGTTGCCGATCACGAAGGCGACGGCCATGGTTTCGCCAAGCGCGCGGCCCAGGCCGAGGAAGATGCCGCCGATCACCGCCGAGCGGGTGTAGGGCAGCACGATGTCCCAGCTGACTTCCCACTTGGTCGAGCCCAGCGCGTACGCCGATTCCTTCAGGCGGGTAGGCACGGTGAGGAACACTTCGCGCATCACCGAGGAAATGAAGGGGATGACCATGATGGCCAGCACGAAGCCGGCGGTGAGTACGCCGATGCCCAGCGGCGGGCCCTGGAACAGCGGGCCGATGATCGGCAGCGTGCCCAGGTGGTCGTTGAGGAACGGGGTGATGTATTCGGTCATCACCGGCACCAGCACGAACAGGCCCCACATGCCGTAGATGATCGAGGGGATGCCGGCCAGCAGTTCAATGGCGGTACCGACCGGGCCACGCAGCCAGCGCGGCGCGACTTCGGTGAGGAAGAAGGCGATGCCGAAGCTCACCGGTACCGCGATGACCATCGCGATCAGCGCGGTGACCAGGGTGCCGTAGATCGGGGCGAGGGCGCCGAATTTGTTCTCGACCGGATTCCATTCGGACGAGTAGAAGAAGCTCAGGCCCTGCTCCTGCAGGGCATGGCGGCCGCCCCACAGCATGGAGAGCGCGGCGCAGGCCAGGGCGACCAGCACCAGGATGACGGTGGCGATCAGCACCCATCGGAACAGGCGGTCGTTGCGGGCATCACGCAGGTCGCGGTTGGACGGTGCGGGTACAGGCAGGGCGATGGCATTCATGGGAAAGGCGTGGGCCCGGAAAGAGAAGAGGTCGTGCCGGGCGCTGCCCGGCAACACGTTCGTAGCGTGCTTCTGGCCGTTTTCGAAGGCCCACTTGAAGAACGCCAGGGTTTCCTTGCTGCGCTTGGCATCCTTGGGCTGCTTGTGCATGAGCATGAAGTTGGTGGCGGTGATCGGCCACGCCTGGTCGCCCGGGGCGTTGGTGATGACCAGGTTGAAGTCCTTGGCGCTGGCCCAGTCGGCACTGGCGGCAGCGGCGGCGAAGGTGTCGGCGGTGGGCTGCACCCAGTTGCCGGCGGCGTTCTGCATGGAGGCGTACGGCATGCCGTTCTGCAGCGCGTAGGCCAGTTCGACGTAGCCGATGGAGCCCTTGATCTGCTTTACGTACGAGGCGACGCCTTCGTTGCCCTTGCCACCCACGCCATCGGGCCACTGCACCGAGGTGCCTTCGCCGACCTTGCTCTTCCAGTCCGGGCTGACCTTGGCGAGGTAGTTGGAGAAGTTGAAGGTGGTGCCGGAGCCATCGGAACGGTGGACCAGGGTGATCTTGCCGTCAGGCAGCTTGACGCCCGGGTTGGCGGCGACGATGGCCGGGTCGTTCCAGGTCTTGACCTTGCCCAGGAAGATGTCGGCGAGCAGGGCACCGCTCAGGCGCAGCTTGCCGGCTTCGAGGCCGTCGATGTTGACGACCGGGACGACGCCGCCAATGGCCGAGGGGAACTGGCCGAGGCCGGCCTGGGCCAGCTCTTCGCTGCTCAGCGGCTTGTCGGAGGAACCGAAATCAACGGTGCCGGCCTTGATCTGGGCGATGCCGCCGCCGGAGCCGATGGACTGGTAGTTGATTTTGGCGCCGGTGGCGGTGTTGTAGTCGGCCGACCACTTGGATACGAGCGGGAAGATGAAGGACGCGCCGGCGCCGGAGATTTCGGCGGTGAGCTTGTCGCCGGCGGCCGGGGCTGCGGCGGGTGCGTCGGTGGCCGGCGCGGCGGCCTGGCCTTCGGCGCCCGGCTTGCAGGCGGAAAGGCCCAGCGCGATGGCCAGGGAAAGGGCGGTCAAGCCAGCCGTGTGCAGTTTCATGCGTCACTCCGTAGCGGGATAGGGGCCGGTCTCTCCGGCGACGCTGCTATGAAATGATGTTTTTGTTACAGCCGTATGACGGTGTGAYCGGGGGCACGTGGAGGGCTTGTGGGGCTTGGG
>NZ_JBFULO010000580.1:0-1909 GCF_054049855.1 Stenotrophomonas sp. P5_B8
GCCCAGGTCGTCGGCCAGGCTCTTGGCCTTGCTGCGCATGGCATCCCAATCGCCGACGATGGCACGCACCTCATCGAGCGCCTTGGTGATCGCCTGCTCGACGTCGGCCATGGCGTCGGCCGGCTGGCGGTCGATCTCCAGCAACATCACCGATTCGGGGTTGCCCTCGCCCACGCCGGCCAGCTTGCCGGCCTTGTCACGGCCGAAGCGGATCACCGGGTGGCCCAGGACATGCACGCCGATGCCATGCTCGGCCAGCGACATGGTGACCGTGTCGACCAGGAACGGCATGTCGTCATTGACGATCTGCAGCACGGTATGCGGCGATTCCCACCCATTGCCCTTCAGGCTCGGGTTGAACACGCGCACGTTGGCCTTGCCAGGCTTGCGGGCACGCGCGAACTCCAGCGTGTCGGCGGCAAGCGCAGCCCACTCTTCGGCGGTGTGGTGCGGGAACTCGTCCGCCTCCATGCGCTTGTAGAAGTCGGCGGCGAACGCCACTGCCTCGGCCTGCCCGGCGGACGGGTAGCGCTTGCGCAAGGCCGTGTACACCGGCTCCAGCGAGAAGCCCACTGGCGAAACAGTCTGCGTATCGGCTGGTTTGGATTTGTTTTTCACGGTCTTGGCTGCTGGTTTTTGCGGTTTCATGGCAGAGCGGTGCGTGTTGCTCAGTTGGGAAAATGAAATTGTAGGCCTACCGCACAAAAATACCTTGCTGCAGGACGGAATAAGGCAATTCGGGTTGGGTGGCGTTTACGTCACGCGCATCGGCATGCTCGTCAATTCGTACGAGTACGGATAGCAGCCTGAGAGTTCTACGCAACGCAGCATCGGCCGAATCTGTGGCAACTTGACGATGGGTATCAAAAGCGGTCAAAACACAAGACTTCTCCAATTCTGAACTGGACGGTATAGTCCACCGCGTGAATCCCCCCCACCCCGCCGCCAGTTGCCTGGATGCGCGCGACCAGCGCGTGTTCGATGCTGTGCGTGACCTGTTCGCCACCCAGGGCATGCAGATCAGCATGGAGGCGGTGGCGCAGCAGGCCGGGTGTTCCAAGCAGACGCTCTACAGCCGCTATGGCAGCAAGCAGGAACTGTTGCGCCGGGTGATGCAGCGGCACGTCAGCCGGGCCACCGCCGGGCTGCACAGCCTGGACGAGGGCGACCTGCGCGGCAGCCTGCTGCAGTTCGCCACCGACTACCTCGAACACTGCAACCAGCCCCACGTGGCCCAGGCCCGGCGCCTGATCGCAGCCGACTCCGGCCAGTTCCCCCAGGAAGCCCGCGCCCTTTACCGCGACGGCGCCGGGGCGTTGATCCTTCACGTCGCTGAATGGCTTGAGAGCCGCATGGCCCTGGGCCAGCTCGGGCATGACGACCCGCACTTCATGGCCGAACTGCTATTGAGCATGATCGCCGGCTTGGATTTCGAGAAACAGCGCTTCCATACCCCCCACCGGGAGGACGCCGCCATGCGCCACCGCTGGGCAGAATTCTCCGTTGACAGCTTCCTGCGCGCGTTCGCCACGCCGGAATCCGCCGCGGCTCCGCATTCAAACCAACACCGGAGTTTTTCCTGATGATCGCCCCACTCCGCACCCTTGCCCTGACGTGCGCAGTTGCTGTTGCACTGACCGCCTGCAAGAAGCCAGAGCAGCAGACGCCCCCGCCGCCGGAAGTGGGCGTTATCGAAGCCAAGCCGCAGACCCTGCCGCTGCAGCGTGAGCTGGTCGGCCGTCTGTCGCCGTTCCGCAGCGCCGACGTGCGCGCCCGCGTGCCGGGCGTGCTGCTCAAGCGCGTCTATCAGGAAGGTGCCGACGTCAAGCAGGGCCAGGTCCTGTTCCTGATCGACCCGGCGCCACTGCAGGCCTCGTTGAACGCCTCCCAGGCCGAGCTGGCCTCGGCC
>NZ_JBFULO010000581.1:0-1903 GCF_054049855.1 Stenotrophomonas sp. P5_B8
TCTTCCGGCCCGAGCGTGGTCTTTGGTATCTATCAGGGTACGTTCTCTCCGCGCGCGGAGCACAGCGCCTTCTCGATCTCGGGCCTTGCCGAGGCCCGGTAGACCTTTGGATCAACCAGAAGTTTGGCGAGATGGATGTTCGCGCCGTTCGACGATCGGTCATTAGCCAGCGCTGTGATCTCGAATCGACCAACTCCTACTCGATTCTTCCTGCATTGGGCCGAATTGGCATTCTGAATGACACGACTCCTGGCGTGTTTCATCGCCGCCCCACTGAAACACCAGTATTTGCCTTCGGCTCTCCTGGATCCGGCTTGTCGTCACTCGCGATGGCTCTGTCCATGCTCGGCTATCGCTGCTGTAGCGACTTGGAGGACTTGCCTGCAGCGGAAATGTCCGCGCTTCTTGCTGGGCGCCGTGAGGCCGTGTTCAATGCATATGTAAATATTGCCTCGCTTTCAGGCCACGCCGACCTGCTCAGACGGATTTACCCGTGCGCCAGAATTATTGTTATGGGAGATATAGAGACGCGCGAGCACTCGCTGTTAGCCCAATTCGTGTCAGAGGGCGCCCTGCATCTGTCAGATGCAGGGAGTTGGCTCGCGATCTGCCAGTACCTACGTTTAGCGCCGCCGCTGGATGCGTATCCCCGAGTTCCTGAAGTCGGACAACGGGCGCTGGCTGATGTTGATCCTTGCAGACCCGGCGCCACTTTCAGCCGGAAACAGCTAATGCACGACCATTCACCATGGATCGTCCCTCGGGATGTGATGTCAATCGGAATAGGTATTAAGCCCTGTCTGCCCAGAAGGCTAGCTCACATCACCAGATCGCGTTTTATTGATCAACTTCAAGATCTTGATCCGGCGCGATGGATGCTGCGGGAAGATACGTTTCCAGGTAATTTAGGCCTATTTAGGCCCGCAAATGTCACGACCAGTTCCGGACAGGGTGCAGTCCTTGCGGTGCGAAGAGAGGCACTCGGTGTGCGCGATCTGAGCGCCGCAGCCATATCAACCCAAAGCCGGTTCCTGTTCGGCCGCTTCGAAGCTACGTTGCAACCTGCGAATGTTCCGGGGTTAGTTACAGGCTTCTTCCTCCATCGTGACTCCCCTCGCCAAGAGATTGACATTGAGATCACTGGTGACCGCCCCGATCGCTTGCTGGTTAACGTATTTTATAACCCAGGCGCTGAGGGGGCGAAATACGACTACGGATATCGCGGGACGCCGGTAAGTATCGACCTAGGATTCGATGCATCGCAAAGCGCACATAGCTTTGCCATCGAGTGGGAACCAGACGAGATTCGCTGGTTCGTAGATGGGCGACTTGTCCACCGGCGAATGCTGTGGGGTCCCACGCCAATTCCACATCTGCCGATGACTCTACATGTGAACGTGTGGCCCACTCGCTCAACCGAACTCGCCGGCCAACTCCACTTGCTCAGGCTGCCCGCAATCGCGCGGATTAAAGGCATCTCGGTGGATGCCATTACAGCCGGTCAAGATTGCTTTGGCCACTTGCGGCTGTCAAGGCCATCCACGCTTGAGGAGATCACGCCTGCCCAAGTCTGACGGATGTCGCGGCCGGAAGCCGCACTTAATGCCAGTACGGTCTCAACGGGGCAGGGCGCCCGCACAGGGGATAGTTCAATGGCTCGCGGCATCACGGAACTAGACGCGCACGGTGCCGCTGAAGCGCTTGTCGCAGACGGCGAGCGCCCGACGGTGGAGCGCGTTCGGACACACACCGGTACGGGCTCCCGAATACGGTAACCCGCTTGCTGGAGACTTGGTGGCCAAGCCCCGGACGTCGGTTGCCCCCTGAGATTCCAGGCGTGGCTCGTTTAGAGGCTGCGCTTAGGCGAAGCCAGGTGACTGCTGGATACATTTCGGCCTTAGCC
>NZ_JBFULO010000582.1:0-1897 GCF_054049855.1 Stenotrophomonas sp. P5_B8
GTTCAACAGCCTGACGTGCCTTCCACAGAGCACGGAAGCGGGAATCAGCACAAGTTTGCAAGCTGTACTCGGTCTGCAGCACTCCAAGCGCGCCTGCAATCAGCCGCCCAAACTCCTCAGTTGCTTGGAAGTCCGTAAGGCTGGCGCTCTCAAGCGGTCGCAGACCTGCACACTCCTCGTCCTTCTCCAAGACATAGTCATCAATCAGCATTTCGGCAATTTCACGCTCCACCTCCTCGAGGCGAGCCGCGGACTCGCACCGGGCGCAGCACAGTTCAATTGCACGATACATGTCACTCATTTTGGAATCTCCTAGTAGCAGCGACTTGCTGCACGAGTAGCCTAGCGACTGCAATATGGGGGGATGTACGATACGGACCTCCCCCCATATTTCCCTGATGTATGAAGCCCACGACTAGAAAGTTCCCTGAGATCGAGCAACTGTTGGCACTGGCAAGGCTAGTTCGGAAAAGGCTCGATGAGCAGCTGGATGAAATCCGTTTGGAGACCAATAAGCAGCTGAATGACGTCCGTTTCGACACGAACATGTTTCTGGCACTGAGCGAAATTGATCGACTCTGCAAACGGGGATCACACGCAATCAGAGCCAATGTGTCGAAGAGCTTGGGCATGTCACCGACCTCGATGACAGGCATCTATAGGCGCTTGGATGCCGCCGGTCTGATCGAAGAGTGGCAAGACGAACCTATCTTTTTTGACTCCACCCGACAGAAGTACGCAAGACTCTCTGACGATGGCAAGAAGCTTCTACGCCGCGCCAATGATGCCTGGGAGAAGATCAATGTCAGCTACCTGGGAGATCTGAAGGACAGGCAGCTGAAAGACTTCTCATCGTCCATGGCAGTCATTCGCTCGGCACTGGAATCTAACGACGGTTTGGCGTAGCAGCCAGGCACGATGCACGCTCCGGCTGTATGGAGTGCCCCACGCTTTACCCCCACTTCGGCAGCGACGTAGCGCGACTTCCCCGACTCACCTAGGACTTCGCGACTTGGATGCGGATGATCCTGACCCTCTACTCGATAGCAGCCTCAGCAATGCCAACCAATCGCGTCACAGCGCGCGTCGGACTGAGTAGCTACATCCCTGCATGCAGAGTCGGCGGAGCGCCCCACATCACGCGGCAGGGCGTGCCAGTGCGCTTCTGACTACGGATAGCACCCCCAATCGAAGATGGCCCCAGATCGCAGACATTGGCACATACGAAAGGCCCGCTGACATCTCTGCCAACGGGCCCGATCAAGCTAGCGAGCAAGTTATCGAGGGCGAATGCCAAACCCAAGCAAGACAGCCCYAGCGACGGTCAGAGCTTGACCGATTGCAAGCGCATGCATGTTTGCGAAGTTGCCGTAACCGCTTGCTGATGGGTTGATCAGGAAGTAGAGCCCGACACCAAGGGCAATCAAGCCGAAGATCACACACGCAGCTGCGGAGCCACGCTCTTGCCCTTCCGTCACGCTGGCACGGTTCGATTCAACAATGGCTTTTGGCAGCTTTGCGTAGCACTTTGGACACGTTGCGGACGTCCGACCGGATGGGATCGGTGCCTCGCATGCAGGACATTGGTATGGGTTAGTTGCTGCATTGCTATCTTGCATCTTCATCTCTCCTTGTTGGGATGCACGCGCGCTAGAGAAGTCAGTGGGCGGATGGAGGAGTCGCCTGGGCGTCTCTGACTAGGTCGCGTAGCGCGGTCTGCTGCTCGTCGTGGAGCGTGTATTCGGTGTCGCATACCCGGACCTCAATCTTCTTGGCACCAGCGAAAGCCGATGCCTCCGCCAAGGTCATCTTCTTGCCGAAAGAGAGGATTGCGTACTCGTGTCGACTGAAGGTCGGCATGTCGCCGGGAAGCGAACTGGCATTTCCGTCTACAAGC
>NZ_JBFULO010000583.1:0-1885 GCF_054049855.1 Stenotrophomonas sp. P5_B8
GTGCTGGACAGCGCCGGCAGCAGCGCTGGCGACAGGAACACCCGCGGCAACATCGTCCACACCACCAGCAGCGCGACCAGCATCGCCGTATGCAGGGGCCGCGGCTGGCGCAGCGCCTGCACTGCCAGCCCGATCATCGCCGCCACGAACAGCAGCGTCGGCACCTGCGCCAACCGGCTCCAGCCGCTCGGCAGCCACGGCCAATGCTGGTCCGAGAGCAGGTCGTGCATCCCCTGCGGCCCCTGTGCGGCCAGCAGCGCGAATACACCGATCGCCGCACCGCTGACCACCCCGCGCAGCAGCAGATCCTGGCGCAGTCGGCCGCGCTCGGGCCACAGCCCATGCAGCGCGAACAGCAGCGGCAGCCACAGCGAGACCGAATGGAACAACAACGGGGTCAGCGCGGTAACCGCGCCGGTATTGAGGAAACTGCCCACCAGCCCATGCAGGATCGCGAACGCCAGCGCGATCACCAGCAGCAGGCACACCGCGCGCACCCGGTTGTAGATCAGGCCCAGGCCGATGCCCAGACAGGTCAGTACCAGCGGCAGGATGCGATGCACCGGGCTGCCGACCTCGTCGGCCGGCGTGGCCGACCACAATCCCAGCCCCACCAGCACGGCGGGCAGCAGGAACAGATAGTGACCGGGCTGGCGTAGCAGGTGATTCCGCAAGACGGTTCCACAAAAGCGGGCCGGCGCGCCCTGGCCGCACGTGCAGACCGGGACCACGCAGGCGAGGTGTCTTTCCGATAGCGGCCACTGCGTATTCAACTTGAGTGCGTAACATCGCGTGAGCCTTGCCATGACGTCCTGCTCACCACCGCTGGTCGATCCTGACCGCGATGAATACCGCCGTCGCCTCACCACCGCCCGTCGCCCCATCGCCCGCCGCCGCACTGGCCGTCCGTTATGCCGGCATCCGCGCGCGGAGCATCGCGCTGGCCGCCCCGCTCAGCGCCGAAGATGCGATGGTGCAGAGCATGCCCGACGCCAGCCCGGCCAAATGGCACCTGGCCCACACCACCTGGTTCTTCGAACGCTTCGTGCTGGCCAGCCAGCCTGGCCATCAACCGTTCAACGCAGACTGGCACTACCTGTTCAACAGCTACTACCAGAGCATCGGCCCGGCCCATGCGCGCCCGCAGCGCGGCCTGCTCTCGCGGCCGTCGCTGGAGGAAGTACTGCAGTACCGGGCCCGCGTCGATCAGCAGGTGATCACTCTGCTGCAGGCCGGTGCGCTCGATGCGCAGGCCAGCCATCAGCTGCAGCTCGGCCTGCACCACGAACAGCAGCACCAGGAGCTGCTGCTCACCGACATCAAGCACGCGCTGTGGTGCAATCCGCTGCAGCCGGCCTACCGCGATGATCTGAGCCGCAGCGACGCCATCGCCGTGCCGCTGCGCTGGCAGCGCAGCCCCGAACAGATCGTGGAGATCGGTGCTCCCGCCTGGCCGGCGCACGCGGACTTCGCCTACGACAACGAATCGCCCGTGCATCGCGTGCTCGTCCCGGCCCATGGCTTGGCCAATCGACCGGTCAGCAACGCCGAGTACCGCCAGTTCATCCAGGCCGGCGGTTACCGCGAGGTCGGGCTGTGGATGAGCGAAGGCTGGGMGCTGTGCCAGGCTGAACAGTGGCAGCACCCGCTGTACTGGGATGACGCACTCGAGCGCGAGTTCACCCTCGGCGGCTGGCGGGCGTTGGACCTGCATGCGCCGGTATCCCACATCAGCTATTTCGAAGCCGACGCCTTTGCCCGCTGGCAGGGCGCACGCCTACCCACCGAGTTCGAATGGGAAGCCGCCGCCGCCGGTCACGCGCCGACGGGCCATTTCGCCGACGCTGACCGCCTCCACCCTGCCGGCATCGCCCCAGACGGGCAG
>NZ_JBFULO010000584.1:0-1881 GCF_054049855.1 Stenotrophomonas sp. P5_B8
GAGGTCACCCTCCGCGCCGCGTGCAACGTACCAGTCGTCCTCATAGGCGAGATTGCGAACAGGCGGTTTCCCATAGCGCGCTTCATAGTCCTTCGAGTAAGCGGCCATCTTCGCCTCGTCAATAGCGTAGGGGGTCAATCCCAACGTCTCCGGCCCGGCTACGCGAAGGTCGAGACGGTCTCTTGGATCGCGACGCTCCACCGATTCGGCTTCGGTAACGGCTTCATTGGAGGAAAGCCGCGACAGGGATGTCTCGATGGGAATTCTGTCGATGTAGTTGATCGACACCGATATTTCCTTCCGGAAATCATTCGTCCGAGGATTCGCACGCGCCCCCGGCGGCGTCGGCGTCATATCCGGCCATTCAATGACAAGGGTCACGCCCTCGCCTGGCCACGGCGCAATTTGGCTGTCCAGGTAGTTGGCTGGAATGCGGAAGGTAGTCGGGCCCAGCTTCACATCCACTGGCGCATCGGAATAGGTATGGCCGTTGATGGTTCTACCGGTATGTGCAGGTTCCGACATGGCTGAACTCCCTTTCTGTTCGGTGGGCGGCGTCCTTGCGCACGCGCAGGCGCTGACAGCAACGGCAAGCGCCAGCGTCAGGCACGACCCGGATCTCATCACGCGCATGGGGACAGTCCATTGCTTGGTTTGGAGCCAACTATAGGCAAACTGACCGTCATGGGACAGCGACGGATTCAGGGTCATGGCACATAACCTGCGCGCTGACGCATTGGACCCCTGTGGCTAGAGTTGTCAATTGGCCTTGGTGCTTTCCAGTACGTTCCGTACTGCGCCCTCCATGCGCTTCCAGTCCTTCAGGAAGGCGCGCTTGTAATTCAAGGTGATGGACAGCTTGTTCTCGACATCCGAAAAATAGTGGAAGCACCCGGCTGCAACAGTGCCTTCCTCGTCAACGACCTGATCGCCCTCCAGTCGCACGCCGTCTCCGCGGAACGAGGTGCTCTCGCACTTGATGAAGGTGGTCAGAGCGCCTCTGGGATCGCGCGCAACGTACCAGTCATACTCACTGGCAGCGTTGCGGGCGTACGGCTTTCCGTAACGGGCTTCGTATGCCTTAGAGTAGACCGCCATCCTCGCTTCATCGATGGCGTAGGGCGTAAGTCCCAACTTCTCAGGGTGTGCCACGCGCAGATCAAGCCGATTCTTCGGATTTCCCCGCTCCACTGAGCCGGCTTCGGTGATGGCCTCATTGGAGGAAAGCCGTTCCAGCGAAGTCTCAATGGGAACCCGGTCGATGTAATCGATCGACACCGCAATCTCCTTCCGGAAATCATTCGTCCGAGGATTCGCCCGCGCACCTGGCGGCGTTGGTGTCATATCCGGCCATTCAATGACAAGCGTGACGCCTTCGCCGGGCCATGGTGCAATCTGGCTGTCCAGGTAATTGGCGGGAATGCGGAAGGTCGTCGGCCCCAGCTTCACATCCACCGGCGCATCGGAATAGGTATGGCCGTTGATGGTGCGGCCAATCTGCGTAGCCCCGGGCACCGTTCCATCCGGCTCCTGGCCGGTGGACGGCGGACGCGTGCAGGCCGTGGCGGTCACCGCGACGGCGAGCGCAAGTGCCAGGCACCGCCCGGATGACATTACGCGCATTGAGCATTCCATTGCTTGGTGTGGCGCCAACTATAGGTAACCTGTGCGCCACGGACCAGCCATGAAGCCGGGTGGCGGCGCCGCCGGAGCAACGCTGGCGATGCGGCGCCCGACCGATAAATCGTTTCGATTCAAACCATCGACAGTGCCGGGAGATCATGACCAATGCGCGGTTCAACGCTTTCGTGGCTGTTTCTCGGTCTCGCCCTGTTGGGCGGGCCGACGCGTGCGCAGGACGTCCCGGTGCCTGCCCACCTT
>NZ_JBFULO010000585.1:0-1862 GCF_054049855.1 Stenotrophomonas sp. P5_B8
CGTGGGCGCCATCCATGGCGCCCAACGGTCCCGGCGGGCTCTGCCRACCCGCGCCCGGACGTGTCTGCGTCGCCGGAAGGAAGGGCACAGCCGGCTTCGGGAGGAGGGGTAGTGCCGGCCGCTGGCCGGCAACGCCTGCTACGCCTGCTACGCAGGCGACGTAGAGCCGGACTCTGCCCGGCTGCGGCACCCTGACGCCCACAAAAAAGCCCAGCGGGCGCTGGGCGTGATGATGAACGATGCAGCAAACCAAGGTAGAGCCGAGCGTTGCTCGGCTGATCTCTACCTACACCCGCGTTCGCCAAACAGGCGCCGACCCACTGTCAGCGGGTCGGGGTGGGTGGGGGGGCGGGACCGTTGGGCGCCATGGATGGCGCCCACGAGCCCCCAGGGACGGGTTTACGGCGTGTCCCGCACCCCCGCCCACCCCGGCCCGCCATCAGCGAACCGACCGCCGCTTCAAGCCGCCATCGCCACCTTCCGCAAACGATCCAGCACGAAATCGGCCAGCTCATGCGGGGAATACTTGGCCACGAACGCATTGGCGCCCACCCGCTCGACCATCGCGTTGTTGAACACGCCCGACAGCGAGGTATGCAGCAGCACGTACAGCCCGGCCAGGCCCGGATGGCGCCGGATTTCCGTCGTCAGCGTATAGCCGTCCATCGCCGGCATCTCGATGTCCGAAATCACCATCGCATAGCGCTCGGCCGGGTTCTCGCCGGCCGCGTGGATCTGCAGCAGGTGGTCCAGCGCCTGCTTGCCGTCGGACAGCAGCGTCGCGCCCACCCCCAGCTGGTCCAGCACACTGCGGATCTGCTGGCGGGCCACCCGCGAGTCGTCCACCACCAGCACCTGCAGCTGCGGGCCGTCGGCCGGCATCGCCAGCGACGGGTCCAGCACCGCCTCGCCGCGCACCTGGGCGATGTCGGCCAGCACGCTTTCCACGTCGATCACCTGGATCAGCTCGCCCTGGAAACGCGTCACCGCGGTCAGGTAGCTCGACTCGGCGCCCAGTTCCGGCGGCGGATGGATGTCCTCCACCGCGATATTGACGATCCGCTCCACCCCGCTCACCAGGAAGCCCTGGATCGAGCGATTGAACTCGGTCACCACCAGATAGCCCGGCGCCTTGTCCGCATCCGGCTCGCGCTCGGGGTGGCCGATGGCCAGCCCAAGGTCCAGCACCGGCACCGAGCGGCCGCGAACATCGGCCACCCCGGCGAACTGGCTGGGCAGCCCGGGCACCTGGAACAGGTCCGGGCGGCGCAGGACTTCCTGCACCTTGAACACGTTCACGCCAAAAAGCTGGCGTCCGCCGAGCCGGAACAGCAGCAGGGCCAGACGATTGTGGCCGGCCAGACGCGTACGCTGGTCGATGCGGTTGAGCAGGTCATGTGACATGGGGGTGGTATCGGCGCCAGCGCGCCCGACTTGAGCGCCGCGCCCCGTGGATTCCGGCACGCGCCTTGCAGGACGCTGCCCATGTGCCTTGCCCGTGGAGTCGCCATGCGTTGGATCATTCTTGCCCTGCTAACGCTGGTCACCGTGCCTGCGTCCGCCGCGGGCGGCTGGCAGCCGGTGGACAGCATCCGCGCCGCCGCGCTGTCGACCCTGCCGGCCGGCAGCGAAGGCGACACCACCCTGGATTCGGCGCTGCGCCTGCCGGCGTGCGGGCAGGGGCTCAAGGCCCAGCCCACCGGCACCAGCACCGTGGAAGTCAGCTGCCCGGATGCGGGCGGCTGGCGGCTGTTCGTCCCGGTCAAGATCCGCAGAAACCAGAATGTGCTCATCCTCAACCGCGGCATCAGTGCTGGAGAAACCCTGGCCGCCGTCGATATCACCACTGCACAGCGTGACGT
>NZ_JBFULO010000586.1:0-1860 GCF_054049855.1 Stenotrophomonas sp. P5_B8
GTGGTGGTGCTGTCCAGCCACTGAAGTGCGCTCAGCGGAACAGTTGGTTCAAGGTGGCCCCGGATGCCGCATCGGCGAATCCGTCGAAGCGGCCTTCGTCCATCAGCAGTTGCGAGGCGCGCATCATCCCGCCCCAGGCGACCCGTGCCATCGCGCCACCGACGCTGACCCGGCGCACACCCATTGCGGCGATGTCCTGCAGGGTGAACGGTACGGCGGCGCCGACCAGCAGATTGACCGGCTGCGGCGCCACGGCGTTGACCACCGCTTCGATCTGTTCGCGGGTGCTGATGCCGGGTGCGTAGAGACAGTCCGCGCCCGCGTCGGCATACGCGCGTAGCCGGGTGATCGCATCGTCCAGGTCGGGGCGGCCGACGAAGAAGTTTTCGGCGCGGCCGATCAGCAGCACATCTTCACCGGACTGGTCGATCGCCCGGCGTGCCGCGCGTACCCGTGCCACCGCGTCCTCCAGCGTGCGCAGCGGATGGGCCGGGTCTGGCCCGGCATCTTCGATGGAGATACCCGCCACCCCGGTGGCAATGGCGCGGGTGACGTTGCTGCCGACCTCATCCAGCGTGCCGAAGCCGTCGCCGAAATCGGCATTCAGCGGCAGCGGCGTGGCGGCGGCAAGGGTGTGCAGGTGGGCGAGCGTTTCATCCAGCGACACCGTGCCATCGGCCTGCGCCTGGCTCCAGGCATGGCCGGAACTGGTCGAAGCCACTGCCTGGAAGCCCAGGCTGTGCAGGTAGCGTGCGCTGCCCGGATCCCACGGGTTGGGCAATACGAAGCAGCCGTCGTCATGCAGCGCACGGAAGGCCGCGCGGCGCGGGCGGGGATCGAAGGACGGTGCGGTCATGGCGCGTATCCGGCAGGCGGTGAGCCGATGGTAACGCCACCGTTGGTCAGCCCCGTGCTGATCCACGCGGCCGTGCTGGTCGCCGTGTTAAGCCGCCGTGGGAATGCCCGGCGCTGCGTTCACGCCCAACGACTGGCGGGCAGGTCCAGCCTTGCGCAGGCGCCGGATCATCCGTCGCCACGACCTGGGAGAACACTGATGAACCGGATGGCACAAAGATCGCGCTGGCTGCTGACGATGCTGCTGTTGGCAGGCATCGCCGCGAACGCCGCTGCCGCGCCGACAGCCAGGGCGCCCGCGCCGCTGCCTGCGTTCGAGGCGCTGGACAAGGACAAGGACGGCATCGTTACCCTGCCGGAGGTGAATGTGTATCCCGATGCCATTGCCGCGCGCCTGCGCAAGTGCGACGCCGACAAGGACATGAGGATCAGCCGCGACGAGTACGCCAAGTGCGAGCACGCCGCCCATGCTGCCGGCGCCAAGTGACACCGTTGGCTCAGGCCTTCACCCAGCGCGCCACCAGCCCGATCAGCAACAGCGCAGCGGCGACCAGGCAGAACGCGAATACCAGGCTGCTGCCGTGGGCGACGAAGCCGATCAGCGCCGGTCCGGCCAGTACGCCGGCATAGCCGAGCGTGGTGATGGCCGGAATCGCCAGGCTTTCGGGCATGGCTTTCTGGTTGCCGGCCATCGAGAACAGCGCCGGCACGATGTTGGCGCAGCCCAGGCCGATCAGCGCGTAGCCGAGCAGCGCCAGTGGCAGTGCCGGGGCAAAGGTGACCAGCGCGAAACCGCCGGCGGCGACCAGGCTGCCCAGCAGGATCGCGCGGTGCCGTCCCAGCCGTGCCACCACGCCATCGCCGACCAGCCGCGTTACCGTCATCGCGATGGCGAAGGTCATGAAACCCAGCCCGGCACGCGCGGGGTCGACCTGCTGCACTTCATGCAGGAATACCGCGCTCCAGTCCAGCATCACGCCTTCTGCCAGGAAGGCGACAAAGCAC
>NZ_JBFULO010000587.1:0-1859 GCF_054049855.1 Stenotrophomonas sp. P5_B8
GTTCGAACCCCACGTTTAAATAACTGTTGGCAATTCCCATATTAGTGGGGGGGGGTGACAGGAACCATGGCCGACTGGCCCCTGCCCCAGTTCCGAGACGGCGTCGATTGCTGAGAATCGCTGTTCGATGCATCGCACCCATCGCTTAGGCAACTGCGCCCATCGAGCCAGCCCGAGGATGTTCGTCCACTCGATCCCTGGCGCGCGCTTGCAAGCGTCCGCGCCCATCCATCCAATTCGACCCCAGCTCGGACTCCATCGAGCGGGTGCAGCGGGGGGGGGGGCGGCGCGGCTATAGTTCAGCGCTTGCAGCCTAAGCGAGCCATCCGTGGTGACGCAAGGCCAAAGCGCGTTCCAGCAGGGCCTTCGGCATCGCGCTCACGGGAACCCTGAAATGCCGACGCTGGATGCGGGGGCGACCGGCTCTAAGCCAGACGACGAGATAACATTGACATTGGGATCTTGGCACACGCCTACCTGGTTGAACGGCTATGGTCCCGACAGATAAGGCTTGAGGGTGCTCTCGCACCACATTCTGAAGGTTGTGGGCGTGCTGTTCTGTGCTGTCCTCTCCACACCCAAATCAAGTCCCTCACTTTTTGCACGCGCCATCGAAGCCATCCCCTCTGCCATCGCGCGCGAGAAGCCAAAGCGTTCGAACTGGTCCTTGTAGCTGGCAAGGGAAATTTGTTCATAGGCTATGTGACGGCCGAGAACCTCGCTCATCACCCTTGCCATCTGATCGAATGAGATATTCTCAGGACCAAGCACGGGGACCTCGGCTTGGCCTTCCCAAGAATCATCGAGCAGCCACCTCGCCGCCACTGCCGCAATGTCGTCTGTCGAACAGGACGGCAGTTCAAGATCTCGGGGTATCGGTAGAGAGAAGACGCCCCTATCTCGTAGTGGTCGCCCCTGCATGAGCACGTTGTCCATGAATGAGGGCATCGCAAGCGCTCTCTGATGCACGCCCGTACTCGAAATAAGGTCATCCATGGCGAGCGATGCGCTCACATAGCCGGCATCGGCAGCTTGAGGCGTGTTTCGCCCCAAAGCGGTGACCTCCACCACCTGAGTGATGCCGGCCGCTTTGATTTCAGCTGCAGCAGGCCGGGTGAAGCCGACATAGGCTTCAATCACGCTTCCCGCCGCAGGATCCGCGGGGACCAGCCAAAACAGCTTTTGTGCCCCTCGAAATGCTCGCTGCACTGTAGGCGCGTCTGCATGGCTTCCTTGCACGACCTCAACTCGCGAGCGCACTCCGATCGGTAGTTTTGAAGGGTCGCGGACAATCACCCGCACGGGTGCCTCCGCTGCGAGCAGTCTAGGAATCAACCGGCTACCGATCTGACTGGTTGGTGCCGTTACAACAATCATCGGGCGCTCCTAACGAGGTGAACCAGGGAGCGAAGCGGCTGGTTGGCCGCTTCATGTGGAAGCAGCTTAGTCTTGTGTTTCGAACGAATCATTCTTTATAGTTCTAATTATTTGCGCGATCGTTCAGCCCGTGGATCCTCTCTCCGACCTGCTCTCCCTCTTGCATCCGGTCGCAACAGTCTCTTCTGGCTTTCGAGCCGGGGGAGCATGGTCAGTCAAGTTCTCGGATCAACATGGCCAGATCAAGTGTTACGCAATCCTCGAGGGAGCCTGCTGGATGGCCGTGGACGGGGTTAAAGAACCTTGGCGATTGGCAGAGGGTGATTCATTTGTGCTTCCCCGAGGTCGTCCGTTTCGGCTTGCGAGCGATCTCTCCTTACCCCCCATCGACTCATCCACGCTTTTTCCTCCGGCTAACCGAGGGGGCGCGGTAGTTTTGGCGGATGGCGCCGGGTTTTCCTTAGCTGGGGCCCGCTTTGCTG
>NZ_JBFULO010000588.1:0-1856 GCF_054049855.1 Stenotrophomonas sp. P5_B8
CAGGCAGGTAGGCACCACCGGCCTTGAGGATGGCCAGCAGGCCGACCATCATTTCGATGGATCGATCCACACAGATGGCGACCTTTACCCCTGGCCCCACGCCCTGTTCGCGGAGGTGCCTGGCCAAGCGGTTGGCATGCTCGTTGAGTTCACGATAGGTGAGCGAGTGCTCCTCGAAACGCAGTGCCGTAGCATCCGGTTGCCACTCTACCTGCGCTTCAAACAGCTCATGAACGCAGCGTTCGGCCGGATAGGGCGTCGCGGTCGCATTCCAGTCGACCAGGATCTTGTTGCGCTCGGCGTCGGGTAGCAGCGGCAGGCTATCGACAGCCTGGGTGCTGTCGGCGACCATCGCCGACAGGATCGTCTGCAGATACGCACCGAAACGCTCGATGGTGTTGCGATCGAACAAGGCGGTGGCGTAGTTCAGTGAACCGACCAGACCATCGGGGCTCTCACCCAGGTTCAGGGTCAGGTCGAATTTGGCGAAGGATGTGGTGGCATCCAGCACCCGCGCAGTGATATCGGCCAGCGCCAGGTCACTGTGTTCCGTATCCTGCCAGGCCAGCATGACCTGGAATATTGGCGTGTGGGCTAGGCTGCGCGCCGGGCGCACGATTTCCACAATCTGTTCGAAAGGTAGATCCTGGTGATGCTGGGCGCTCAGCGCGGTCTCACGCACTCGCGTGAGCAGATCGGCGACACTGAGTGGGCCGTAGGTGTCGATGCGCAGAGCCAAGGTGTTGACGAAGAAGCCGATCAGCCCCTCCAGCTCCAGTCGCGGTCGATTGGCGGTGGGCGTGCCAATGACCAGGTCGGTTTGCCCGGACAGGCGAGACAACAGCACGGACCAGGCGGAAAGCACGGTCATGTAGAGGGTAACGCCGCATTGTTGGCTCAGCGCCTTCAGGCGTGCGGTCAAGGCGGCATCGATCACCAGGGGCACCGCATCGCCTGCGAAGTCCTGCACGGTGGGACGCCGACGGTCGCTCGGCAGCTCCAGCAGGGCTGGCGCATCGGCCAGCTTCGTGTGCCAATAGCCTGCCTGGTCTGCCAGCGCATCATTGGAGAGCCATTGCCGCTGCCAGTGGGCGTAGTCGGCATACTGGATGGGCAGGTCGGGAAGTTCAGCCGGCACGCCGTGTAGGAAGCCGGCATACAGTGCTTGCAGTTCGCGCATCAGCACCATGCTCGACCAGCCGTCCGAGACAATGTGATGCATGTTCAGCGCCAACACATGACGCTGCGTGCCGAGCTGGATCAAGCGAGCGCGGGCGAGCGGGCCTTGAGTCAGATCGAAAGGTGTGGTCGCCTCGAATTCGAGCAATATCGGAAGGATCGCTGCGGCCTCTGCCGCATCGCCCAGAGCATCGAAGGCGAATGGGAAGCTGAGCCCGGCCGGACCGATCTGCTGCATCGGTGTGCCGTCTACGGCAACAAACGAGGTGCGCAGTGATGCGTGTCGCTCCACCAGCGCATCCAGCGCGTTGCGCAGCGCAGCTACGTCCAGCGGCCCCTCCAGTTCCAGCGCCAGCGGCATGTTGTAGGCCGCGCTCGCGCCTTGCATCTGGGTGAGGAACCAGAGCCGCTGCTGGTTGAACGAGAGGGGGACGTCTGCACCCTGCTGGCGCTCGGTGGCAATGATCGCAGGAATGCTCGGGCGCTGTGCACGCGAGACGCTGTCGGCCAGTTCGGCGATGGAAGGAGCGGAGAACACGGACGTCAGGTTGACCTCCGCTTCGAAGCGTTCGCGCAGCAGCGACAGCATGCGCACGGCCAGCAGGGAATGCCCGCCAAGCTCGAAGAAGTTGTCATGGCGACCGACCTTCTCCACGCCCAGGACTTCACTCCAGATC
>NZ_JBFULO010000589.1:0-1851 GCF_054049855.1 Stenotrophomonas sp. P5_B8
CCCTGGTGCCGGGCAAGGGCCAGCTGATCCTGACCGGCCAGCTGGGCAACGTGATGAAGGAATCGGCGTCGGCGGCACTGTCGGTGGTGCGTTCGCGTGCCGAGCGGCTGGGCATCGACAACGAGTTCCTGCAGAAGCACGACGTGCATGTGCACGTGCCCGATGGCGCCACGCCCAAGGACGGTCCCAGCGCAGGTATCGCGATGGTGACCTCGCTGGTGTCCACGCTGACCAAGGTGCCGATCCGCGCCGAAGTGGCGATGACCGGCGAGATCACCCTGCGTGGCCGCGTCACCGCCATCGGCGGACTCAAGGAGAAGCTGCTGGCCGCGCTGCGGGGTGGCATCACCACGGTGATCATCCCGGAGGAGAACCGCAAGGATCTGGCCGATATCCCGGCCAACGTGACCCGCGATCTGAAGATCATTCCGGTGAAGTGGATCGAAGAGGTGCTGGAGTTGGCGCTGGAGGCACCGCTGACGCCCAAGAAGGCCAAGAAGGATGGGGCGCGCGTCACAGTGCGCAGCAAGGGCAAGACAGCTTCCACGACGCGCGTCAAGCACTGACGCGCCATCTGGAAATCGCCGAAACCCGCGTCGTTATTGGCTTTTCAGCTTGCGCGGGTAGGGGTGCGCTGGTATAAAAGCACCACTCGCGAGTCAGCACTCACTGACGTCGGCGAATCGAGAACTTCACTGGCGTCCGGCCGCATTGTGGGTCGGATGCTTCACTGTCGAATATGCGGAATCCCCGCCAAAGGAGCTGTACAGAATGAACAAGACCGAATTGATCGATGCCGTTGCCGAAGCCGCCGACCTGACCAAGGCCGAATCCAACCGCGCCGTCGACGCCGTCATCGCGTCCATCACCAAGGCCCTGAAGGGCGGCGATGCAGTGACGCTGGTGGGCTTCGGTACGTTCCAGGTTCGCGCACGTGCTGCCCGCACCGGCCGCAACCCGAAGACCGGCGACACCATCAAGATCGCTGCATCGAACAATCCGTCGTTCAAGGCTGGCAAAGCCCTGAAGGATGCCGTAAACTAAGCGGCTTGCTGGGGTGCTTAGCTCAGCGGTAGAGCGTCTCCTTTACACGGAGAGGGTCGGGGGTTCGAAACCCTCAGCACCCACCACAGCACCGCCAGTAAAAGTTTGAAATGTGGAGCGGTAGTTCAGCTGGTTAGAATGCTGGCCTGTCACGCCGGAGGTCGCGGGTTCGAGTCCCGTCCGCTCCGCCAGTTTCGACGAGGCCCCTGAGCAATCGGGGGCCTTAGTTTTCTCGGCGATCGACGTCGTTGAGAAGAGCAGTAAAAGTTTTAGTGCGGAGCGGTAGTTCAGCTGGTTAGAATGCTGGCCTGTCACGCCGGAGGTCGCGGGTTCGAGTCCCGTCCGCTCCGCCAGTTACGAAAAAATCCTCGAGAAAAGCAGCATTCGGGGTAGGTTTTCTGAATATCTTCGGATAGAATGAGCGCCTGCAAAGTTTCAAGCGCGGAGCGGTAGTTCAGCTGGTTAGAATGCTGGCCTGTCACGCCGGAGGTCGCGGGTTCGAGTCCCGTCCGCTCCGCCAATCTTTGAAAAGCCCCTGGTGAAAGCCAGGGGCTTTTTTTTGGTTTTCTCCCAACGAACGGGAGCGTCCTGTTGCAAAGGGCGGAGTGGGTGRCATACGTCTGCACGTGCGTCCGCGTAGTCCGAGCGACGTCGTGGATCGGGTCGCGGCTCCGTTCGGGACTACTGCGAGCGTGAGGGCCCCGCAGCCGCCGGTAGGCCCCTGGCGCAAATGTCCCCCGGCCTGGCGGCCTCCTCCTTGATTTTGCCCAGGGGCCTACCGGCCGCTACGGGGCTCGGCTTGCGGTG
>NZ_JBFULO010000590.1:0-1851 GCF_054049855.1 Stenotrophomonas sp. P5_B8
GGTATGCAGGTTGCGGGCATGCAGGAAAAGATGGCATCCAACTACCGCGCGGTGAACATGTCCTTCCAGAATACCGAGGGTGTCGTGCGCAATGCGGAATCGACCGCGGCGGCGGTATTCAACCGGACTGCGCTCCCGGCCGGCAGTCTCTACACCGAAAGTGCGATCAGCTTGGATTGCGACGGGTTCGATTCGGTGCAGTGGGCGCGTCAGCGCAGTCTTACTGCGGCTCCCGCAGTAAACGTGCGTCAGATTGATACCTGTGGTGGCGATTCGTCGGGCAACTCGAACGCCGGCGGCGCGCCGGTCAACGACAAGCCGACCGCCACCTACCAGATTACCGGCTACTCCGCAGACAACCCGGCCAGCCCGACGTCGTCGTCGGTAGTCGACACCATTTTCAAGCTCTGAGGACGCGGCTATGGCTTCGCGCAGATTCAAATGGATTACGGCTGCCTCCACGGTAGCGGCTCTGGGTATCGCACTGGTCGGCTACAACACGCTGATCGCTGCACAGGCACAGGGTGTACTAGCGCAGGCTCCGCTGAACAACCAGGTGCAGACCGCACCGGCGTTCATCATGGCGGTCGATGACTCCGGCTCCATGACATTCCAGACCCAGTTCCCGGGCCAGGACGGTGAGGGCTGCTGGAATACCACGCGCAAGAGTTTCTTCGACGCCAATGGCAGTTTGTACACGTCGGGCAACTGCGACTATCTGCACGTGCTTCCGGGGCCGCGTATCGACACCGGACGCTACGGCATCCCGCCGATCGATATGCTGGGTTTCGCGCGTTCCTCGCAGTTCAATCCAACCTATTACAACCCTTCGGTAAAATACGAGCCGTGGGTCAACGGTAGTGGTGTTTCCTACGGCGATGCGGGCCTGCTGGAGACGCGCATCGACCCCCGCGCCACCACGACCGTGGCACTGGCCTCACCGTACTACAGTACGGCGTCTGCGGACTCGTTCCGCATGCAGGATGGCATGGTCATCCCCGCGGGTACGTTCTACCGTTACAACAACACCAACTATCAGCGTACCTCCGACTACACCTGGAACAATGGCGTAGCCACGGTATACATGCAGTACACCCCGGCGACGTTTTACGTCCGCTGGACCGCAGCCAATGATCCCTATCCACAGATTCCGGGCGCGACCAATGCCTACAGTGGCATCACGCGGGTAAAGGTGGACAACGCCTGCGGTACCAATTGCGCCATGTGGAGGTACACCATCGGTTCCGGCGATACCGCGGCGCTGCAGAACTTCGCGAACTGGTTCTCGTACTACGGGAACCGCAATCGCGCGATGATCGCCGGCATGACCCGCTCGCTGTCGGACATCAACAATCTGCGTGTCGGTTATTTTCGGATCAACCAGAACGGCAGCTATGACAGCGGCACGTCGACAACCAAGCGTCTCGCCATGCGTGACATGGCCAACAACTCCGACAAGCTGGCGCTTTACACCGACATGACTGCGCTGACCGCCAGTGGTGGTACGCCGAACCGCCAGGCCGTCAACGCGGCTGCCCTGCAGATGACGCGCACCGATGCAGGTGCCCCGGTCAAGCTGATGTGCCAGAAGAATGCGGTGATGCTGTTCACCGACGGCTTCAGCAACGGAGATGGCCCCACTGTCGGCAACACCGACAGTGCGATGGGCGCGCCGTTCAGCGATGGCAATGCCAATACCATGGCCGACATCGTGACCAAGTACTACAACGACGTGAATGGCGGTTCGCCGCTGCGCACCGATCTGACCGCGGGCAAGGTGCCGGTGCCGCAGGCTTGCAAGGGGGCCAACCCGGACAAGCGTCTGGACTGCCAGCCCAATCTGCACATCAA
>NZ_JBFULO010000591.1:0-1850 GCF_054049855.1 Stenotrophomonas sp. P5_B8
CACTCTCACCATCGACGACAACGGCATCGGCATGAGCCGCGAAGACGCCATCGCCCACCTTGGCACCATCGCCAAGTCCGGCACCGGCAACTTCCTGCGCCAGCTCTCCGGAGACCAGAAGAAGGATTCGCAGCTGATCGGCCAGTTCGGCGTCGGCTTCTACAGCGCCTTCATCGTCGCCGACCAKGTCGACGTCTATTCACGCCGCGCCGGCCTGCCTGCGAGCGAGGGCGTGCACTGGTCCTCGCGCGGCGAAGGCGAGTTCGACGTTGAAGCCATCGACAAGCCCGAGCGTGGCACCCGCATCGTCCTGCAGCTCAAGGACGACCAGCAGGACTTCGCCGACGGCTGGCGCCTGCGCAGCATCATCAAGAAGTACTCGGACCATATCGGCCTGCCGATCCAGATGGTCAAGGAACACCACGGCGAGGATGCCCCGGCCGAGGTCGAATGGGAAACCGTCAACCGCGCCAGCGCGCTGTGGACCCGCCCGCGCACCGAGATCACCGACGCCGAGTACCAGGAGTTCTACAAGCACGCCGCGCACGACCACCAGGACGCGCTGGCCTGGAGCCACAACAAGGTCGAAGGCAAGCTCGAGTACACCTCCCTGCTGTACGTCCCCGGCCACGCCCCGTTCGACCTGTACCACCGCGACGCGCCCAAGGGCCTGAAGCTGTACGTCCAGCGCGTGTTCGTGATGGACCAGGCCGAACAGTTCCTGCCGATGTACCTGCGTTTCATCAAGGGCGTGGTCGATTCCAACGACCTGTCCCTGAATGTCTCGCGCGAAATCCTGCAGTCCGGCCCGGTCATCGACTCGATGAAGTCGGCGCTGACCAAGCGCTCGCTGGACATGCTCGACAAGCTCGCCACCGACAAGCCCGAGGTCTATGCCGGCTTCTGGAAGCAGTTCGGCCAGGTGCTCAAGGAAGGCCCCGCTGAGGACTTCAACAACCGCGAGAAGATCGCCGGCCTGCTGCGCTTTGCCTCCACCCATGACGCCAGCGGCGAGCAGAGCGTGTCGCTGGCCGATTACGTCGGCCGCATGATCGACGGCCAGGACAAGATCTACTACCTGACCGGCGACAGCCACACCCAGGTCAAGGACAGCCCGCACCTGGAAGTGTTCCGCAAGAAGGGCATCGAAGTGCTGCTGCTCACCGACCGCATCGACGAATGGCTGATGGGCTACCTGACCGAGTTCGACGGCAAGTCGTTCGCCGACGTCGCCCGTGGCGACCTCGACCTGGGCGCGCTGGAAAGCGCGGAAGACAAGCAGGCGCAGGAGGCCGTGGCCAAGGACAAGCAGGCCCTGGTCGAACGCATCAAGACCGCGCTGGGCGACGACGTGGCAGCCGTGCGCGTCTCGCACCGCCTCACCGATTCCCCGGCGATCCTGGCCATCGGCGAACAGGACCTGGGCATGCAGATGCGCCAGATCCTGGAAGCCAGCGGCCAGAAGGTGCCCGACAGCAAGCCGGTGTTCGAGTTCAACCCCGGCCACCCGTTGATCGGCAAGCTGGACCAGGAAGCGGACAGCGCGCGCTTCGACGACCTCAGCCGGGTGCTGTTCGACCAGGCTGCGCTCGCCGCCGGCGACACACTGAAGGATCCGGCCGCTTACGTGCGCCGGCTCAACAAGCTGCTGCTGGAGTTGTCGGCGTAAGGCGAGGTGTGGCCCAGGTGCCGGCCGCGGGCCGGCATTGGCAACCCGCACGTGCCGACCGCTGACCGCCGGTTGGGAACCCGGTAGTGCCGGCCGCTGGCCGGCTCTTGGGAACCCAGGTAGTGCCGGCCGCTGGCCGGCTTCATGCATGCGCTCCCGAGGCTCATGAGGAGCCGGCCAG
>NZ_JBFULO010000592.1:0-1847 GCF_054049855.1 Stenotrophomonas sp. P5_B8
GCAGTGGAGACAGCATCGACGTCGTGTACCAGCGTGGCGGCGTTGTCCTCCCACCCCAGCCACGCTTGTGCGGCGGCGATCTGCGTGGACAGGTCGTCGCTGTCCAGGCGCTTCCAATACGCGGCAATCATCGCCCCGCGCTCTGCTTCCGGAATATGTGCCTCGTACCGTGCCCAACGCTCGGGAAACACCCAGCGCGCCCCGCCATCGGCCTCGTTGAACCAGCGGTTTTCCTCGGCGCGCCCCAGGTATACGCCGCGCACGATCAGCCCGGTGGCGCGCTGCGGATGGGTCTGTGCATAGGCCAGCGCCAGCGTCGACCCCCACGAACCGCCAAACACCAGCCAACGCGCGATGCCCAGGTGCGCACGTACCGCTTCGATATCGGCGACCAGGTGCGCGGTGGTGTTGTCATGCAACTCCCCGAACGGCGTGGAGCGGCCACTGCCACGCTGGTCGATCAGTACGATGCGATACCGCGCCGGATCGAAAAACCGCCGGTGGGTTGGCGACGCGCCCGCGCCGGGGCCACCGTGCAGGAATACCACGGGGATGCCGTCCGGCGTACCGCATTCCTCGACATGCAAAGTGTGCAGGCCATCCACCGGCAATGCGAACTCACGGTAGGGGGAGATGGCCGGATACAACGTACGCATGGGACGTCCTCGGGGGCAGGATAGGGCAGCATAGCGGCCCTCCCCGCCGCGGTCATCCTCAGCCCTTCGTTACCCAATGCACCGCCGCGAGCGCCGTTGCCAACCGCTGCTTGGCAACGTCGTTGGTGAATGGCGGCGTGCCTGGCGGGTCGTAGACGTCCGGACGGGTGCCGGCAACGATCAGGTCAATCGCATAACACGCCCCGTTGTGCACGGCGCGGTAGCTCTCCGCGGAGACGTAGTGGCTCATCGCCGCATCGCTGGCGGTGAAATGGGTGAAGCGCACTCCGCCTATCTCCGCCGTGTCCGACGGGCCGGTCGCCTCGTCGGGCGCGACGAGGCAGGCGGCGATGTCGGCTGCCGTATCGCTGCGGCCGATCCGCATTTCGGCCGAGGTGACGTCATTGGAGCCATCCATCACGACGGCGACAAGCGGCGTCCCGATGCTGCCCGCCGCCGGATACAGTTTCCAGGCATCCAGCGTCAGGTAGCTGCGCTTGAAATCATGTTCGACATGCGTGCCGGGAACCGCGCGGACCGCGATGCCCGGTACCGGCTCGGCAAAACCATCGCCGGCCTGGGTTCCGGGCACCGACGCTGCCGGGCCCGTATCTGCGGGCGGGGCGTCTGCGGCGGCCATGGAGGATGACGCGGTGACGACCACCGCCGGTTGCGGACTGCACGCGCTGACCATGGCTACCCACGCCGTACCCAGCACGAAAAATTGGACTGCCTGCTTCATGATCGACTCTGGTTTCCATTTACGCCGCACCAGAGCGTGCGCCAGCCCGCGTTAACGCCGCGCCATCTCGCGCACGGGCGCTATGCGGCCGACTGCAACGGCGCAGGCGGCGCCGGGCAGGGTGCCATGGCAAGCCTGTGCTCGCTGGCAAACGCATACAGTTCCGATTCGGCGCGGATCCCCAGCTTGTTCATCGCCGAAATGCGCTGCCGACTGATCGTGCTGATACTGCGATCCAGGCGTGCGGCGATCTGGGTGATGCTCAGCCCGGAGGCATACAACCGCAGCACCTCCAGTTCCTTCGGCGACAGGCAGGCACACAGCGAGCCGGTTTCTTCGTCGCCGTTGCAGAGCTCGGCGCGCAGCGAACTGCAGACATAGGCCGAACCGTTGAGGACCTCGTCGATTGCCCGGGGAATGTCCAGCAGCGAGCAGGCCTTGTCGATCAC
>NZ_JBFULO010000593.1:0-1847 GCF_054049855.1 Stenotrophomonas sp. P5_B8
TCCAGACCGTGCTCATGCAGCCCGGCGGCAGCGGCGGGACCATCACCAGCACGCCCTTCTGCCCGGGAGCCACTTCCTCGCCGGTGTTCTCATCGATCACCTTCATCTTGTAACCAAGATTCGGGAAACCCGGCGAACCGAAGCGCACCGGCTTCATGTCCACGCCCGGCAGCAGGGTGAGCGCCGGCCAGCCGGTCTCGGTCTGCCAGTAGTTGTCGATGATCGGCTTGCCGAGCGCATCGTTGATCCAGTGCGCGGTGGGTTCGTCGAGCGGTTCGCCGGCGAGGAACACGTACTTGAGCGCATCCAGGTCGTGGCGGCGGATGAAATCGGTGTCGTGCTTTTTCAGCACACGGATCGCGGTGGGCGAGGAGAACAGCGTACGCACCCCGTACTGCTCGCACAGCGCCCACCAGATGCCCGGGTCCGGGTTGGTCGGCAGCCCTTCGTACAGCAGTGAGGTGCAGCCGCCGATCAGCGGTCCGTACACGTTGTAAGAATGCCCGACCGCCCAGCCGACATCCGAGGTGGAGAACATCACCTGTCCCGGCTTGCAGTCGAAGACGGTCTGCATCGACTGCGCCATCGCCACCGCGTAGCCGCCGACATCGCGCTGCACGCCCTTGGGCTTGCCGGTGGTGCCGGAGGTGTACAGCAGATAGCTCGGCTCGCTGGATTCCAGCCACACCACCGGCACGTCCTGGTCACCCACTTCCTCGCGCAGGGTGGCGTAGTCGACATCGCGGCCGGGCACCTTCGGCTCGGCCGGATCCAGTCCGCGCGACACGATCAGCACGTGCGGCGGCGGCGACGTGGCTTCGGCGCAGGCGGCATCGACCATCGCCTTGTACGGAATCACCTTGCCGCCGCGCTTGCCGGCATCGGCCGCGATCAGCAGCTTGGGCGCGGCATCGTCGATGCGCAGCGCCAGGTTGTGCGCGGCGAAGCCGCCGAACACCACCGAATGGATCGCGCCGATGCGCGCGCAGGCCAGCATCGCGAACACCGCCTCGGCCATGTTCGGCATGTAGATCACCACGCGGTCGCCGCGCTGCACGTCCAGCCGCTGCAGCACGGCGGCGAATGCGTTCACCTCGCGATACAGCGCGCGGTAGGTGATCTCGCGGGTCACGTCGGTTTCGGTGGAGATGGCCACCAGCGCCAACTGATCGGGGCGATCGACCAGATGGCGGTCGACGGCGTTGTAGCAGAGATTGGTTTCACCGCCGACGAACCAGCGCCGGAACGGCGGGGTGCTGTAGTCGAGGATCTGTTCCGGTGGCTTGTGCCAGTAGATGCGCTGCGCCTCCTCCGCCCAGAACGCCTCGGGTTCGTCGATGGAACGTCGGTACATTTCCTCGTACTGCATGACAGCCCTCCCAGACAAAGCCATGCGTCGAGCATAGTCCGATGGTGGGGCGTGGGCYGTCCGACCTTGGTCGTAGGRCCRGGTAGAGCCGAGCCATGCTCGGCTGCTTCGGCRCCGATCGTTGCCRTGCTGCGCACGGCCAGGTAGAGCCGAGCCATGCTCGGCTGCTTCGGCACCGATCATTGCCGTGCTGCGCACGGCCAGGTAGAGCCGAGCCATGCTCGGCTGCTTCGGCRYMGATCGTTGYCGTGCTGCGCACGGCCRGCCGAGCATGGCTCGGCTCTACCGGGTCGTTCACSGRCCGATCCTTGACCCGCGTKTRCGCRCCGTTTGTCGAGCATCGTCCGAGGGTGGGGCGTGGGCYGTCCGACCTTGGTCGTAGRACCRGGTAGAGCCGAGCCATGCTCGGCTGCTTCGGCGTCGATCGTTGCCGTGCTGCGCACGGCYAGCCGAGCATGGCTCGGCTCTACCGGGTCGT
>NZ_JBFULO010000594.1:0-1844 GCF_054049855.1 Stenotrophomonas sp. P5_B8
ACCATGATCTGTGCAGTTCAACATCCTTGGGCGGTCAGGTGTAATGCGAAAGCGGCCCTCGTGTTCGTTGTGGCGGATATCCAGTTGATTGCGCTTGACGAAGTGCTCACGCCCGAAGACGGCGTGACCAAGCTCGCGCAGCTCGCCATGGTGAGGGACGAGTGCGTGGATGAGTAGAGCTGCATCTCCCCGCCGAGCGGTCGCATTCTGCCGCGCACGTAAGCTATGCGCACTCCAATGCGTAAACCCAAATGGTGAAGAATGAAATAGCGTCCGGCTGGGGCGCAGCCACCTGCGATCCATGTGGGGAAGCAGAGTGCGACGCGTACGTCACCAGATATCACAATATGAGCTTGATCCTGCAGCGCGCTTAGCCGCAGTGTCTCACTTTGGAAGAGAGCTTATGACCACGGACCATGCACCGAGAAAGCGCTCGCATCTCGAACAAAGTGAGAACTTCCATGTATCGCTCTCTCGAGCGCTCCCCCACACGCTGTCGGACGGGCGGGACGGCGTGGTACCAGTACGTCTTCCTCCGCGACGGTGAGCGCATTGGAGCCATGGGATTCTTTGGGCCTCAGGAGTTCTTCGCTGGATATCCTCACTCAAGCTGGATATACACCTTTGATCTGACCTTTGGTCACGTCGTGGATGACATGCTGCGCTTCAAGCGCACGCTCGGTAGCTCGGATGACGACTTCCAATTCATCCGCAGCCTTGCGGCGGCTTTGGTGCCGGCCGCCATCACTTGGCAATCCCTCATCAGCGAGAGTGAGCTGGCGCTTCGCAGATACATCAGAAGCTGGTGTGCTACATCGTCCCCGGGGTAATCTTCACTGAGCCTCATAGCGGCTCTGGATGGAACAGGATCGACGCATGGAAATCTCAAACAAGAATGCACCCAAGCGCGGCGAGTTTTTTCTTCTGATGCCGGACACAGCCCGTGGTGGACGAGGGCACGGCGTCGAGATCGAAAATGAGGAAGCTCTGCTGACACCTCCCAGGCTGATCATTCGGCCGCGTGGGGGGGGCTTCCCAGTGCTCAAAGAGAAGCCTGTTCTGCTCCACGATCCTGGAGCGGGTGATCCGCCCGAAGACCTGGAGGGAGGGTTGAGCGGGTACTGGCTCGTGTCCGAGCGCCTCAAAGATGTCTTTTCCAAGGTCGATCCCGCTGGATTCGATTTCGTGGAATGCGACTATCGACAAGCCGACGGATCCGAGGGCCCGCGCTACTACCTGTGTGAGGTAACACGTGAGCTGGACGCGCTTGACGAAGAGAGCTCCAGGCTGACCATCGATGTCAGCGACGACTTTGTTGGCGGAAAGTTCTATGACCTCAGTGGCGGCACAAGTCTGTCGTTTCGCAAAGACGTTGTTGGCCAAGCGCATATTTTCCGAACCCCGTACTCTGGCGGTTTGACCTTCTGTGATCGAATTCTCCGGGACGCTGTCTGGGCTGCAGGCATTGGCGGGCAGAGGGAATCGCGAGGCCTGTGGTTTACGGACGCCGCCGACATCTGAACCGGCAATGTGACATCAAGGAAGAGGTGGCGAAATGCCTCGCAATGGACCGATTTTTCAAGACCATCACGTCATTGAGCAGCAGACGTTTCGAAACAGTCAGCTCCTAAAGGTCCTCGAGAGGGCTAACCTGGTTGAAAAGGATGCCTTCGAGAACCGGATCAGTATGCCTGCGGATCCGCGGCTCGCCCACGCGCTGGGAGTTTCTCCCCACAGCGGTGGGCCAATCAGGGAGTATCAAAAGGGCATCGGTTTTCAACTTGAGAAGCTGGCGCAAACCGTCGATGGCCAAGCTGCGCTCGAGAACGACGTAGAAGCGATGC
>NZ_JBFULO010000595.1:0-1844 GCF_054049855.1 Stenotrophomonas sp. P5_B8
CGTCAATCCGCCCTGCGTCATCAACTGTGTCCATTACGATGATCAGGGCAAGCGCCACGACATCAGCTTGGACGCGATCAGCGATGTGATCGAAAGCGGCAACGGCTTCGTCTGGGTCGGTCTCTACGAGCCGGCTGACAGCGTGCTGCTGAAGCTGCAGGAAGAATTTTGCCTGCACTCGCTGGCCATCGAGGACGCACGCAACGCGCATCAGCGCCCCAAGGTGGAGTCGTACGGCAACTCGCTGTTCGTGGTGGTCACCACCGCGCAGATGGTGGACGAGCGCATCCAGTACGGTGAAACCCACGCCTTCCTCGGGCCGCGCTTCCTGGTCACCGTGCGCCACGGCGCGTCGCTGTCCTACGCCGCGCCGCGCGCGCGGGTGGAGCGCGAGCCCGAGCTGCTGCGCACCATGGGCCCGTCGTACTGCCTGTATGCGGTGCTGGATTTCGTGGTCGACAACTACCTGCCGATCACCCAGCGCTACCGCGACACGCTGGAGCTGCTGGAGAAGGACATCTTCTCCGACAGCTACAAGCGCCAGACCGTCGTGCGCCTGTACGAGTTGAAGCGCGAGCTCAACAAGATGCGCATGGCCGTGGCGCCGCTGCAGGACATGCTGGCGCAGATCAAACGCTACCAGGGCGAGCTGGTGCCCGATGAGGTGAAGCTGTACCTGCGCGACGTGCACGACCACGCGGTGCGGATCAGCRATGTGATCGATACCCTGCGCGAGATGCTGGGCACCGCGCTGAGCGTGAACCTGTCGCTGGTGACGCTGGCGCAGGGCGAGACGGTCAAGCGCCTCGGTGCCTGGGCCGCGCTGCTCGCCGCGCCGACCTTGATCACCAGCTGGTACGGCATGAACTTCACCCACATGCCCGAGCTGGACAAGCCGTGGGCGTACCCGGCGATGATCATCGGCGTCGGCGCGATCTGCGTGGGGCTGTACCGCCTGTTCAAGCGCGTCCGCTGGCTCTGAGGTCGGCCGGTGGTGCGACGCCAAGCGGCGATACGCAGGTAGTGCCGGCCGCTGGCCGGCTCCAGAAAAACCCGGATTCACGCCGGGTGTTTGGAGATTTCGAGCAGCCGACCAACGGCCGGCACTACCGGTTCCAGCGGCCCTGCCGGGCCGCTCCGATCAGGCGACGTAAACGGTCTTGATGTTCATGAACTCATGGATGCCATGGTCGGCCAGCTCGCGGCCGAAGCCGGAGCGCTTGGTGCCGCCGAACGGCAGGCGCGGGTCGCTCTTGACGATGGCGTTGACGAACGCCGCGCCGCATTCCAGGCGCTTGGCGATCGCTTCGCCGCGCTGCGCGTCGCCGCTCCAGACACTGCCGCCCAGGCCGAAGCTGGTGTCGTTGGCCACACGCAGCGCGTCTGCGTCATCGCGCACGCGCACGATGGCCGCCGCCGGGCCGAACAGTTCTTCGTCGTAGGCAGGCATGCCGGGGCCGACATTGTCCAGAATGGTGGCCGGGTAACCGGCATGGCTGCCGGCTACCGGCTCGCCGCCGAGCAGGACCTTGGCGCCCTTGGCCACGCTGGTCTGCACCTGCTTGTGCAGCTCATCGCGCAGGTCGGCACGGGCCATCGGCGCCAGCGTGGTCTTCTCGTCCTGCGGATCGCCGTACACGCGCGCGGCCGCGGCAGCGACGAACTTCTCCACGAACGCATCGGCGATCGCGTCGACCACGATGAACCGCTTGGCGGCAATGCAGGTCTGGCCGCTGTTGTCGAAGCGCGACTTCACCGCGGCGGCCACCGTCTTGTCGAGGTCGGCATCGTCAAGCACGACGAAGGCATCGCTGCCGCCCAGTTCCATGACGCACTTCTTGAGC
>NZ_JBFULO010000596.1:0-1843 GCF_054049855.1 Stenotrophomonas sp. P5_B8
GGGTCTGCCAGGTTTCGGTCAGGGTGTGGGTGGCGTAGGGGTCGTAGGACAGCTGCATGCCGTCGTCGTCGAAGATCAGATGCACCAACCGCTGTACGCGCTGTTCGCGCGAGAAGCTCGGGGCGATCACCCGTTGTTGCAGCAGTGCGCGCAGTTCGGGGGGAATGGCAAGAATCTGTTCCGGGGTGGGGGGCGGCGGGGGCGCAGGCGACACCGCAGCGGCCGGTTCTGCCGCACCGGCTGACAGCGGCACCACCGCCGCTGCCAGCAGGGTCAGCACCAGCAGGAATCTCCAGGCGGACATCGCGTTTACCTCGCAGGGATACCGACGTAGCCGCCCCAGTCTAGGCCTGGGCCGGGAGGATGGGGTGCCGCTTGTCGGCCCGATCGGCCATCCACAGCCGGTGTGGATCAGCCCCGGGCAAACCTGTGGATAAGCACGCGCACGCGCCGTACAACAGGCGTGGCGCGTGGCTGGTCAAAAAACCGCCAATGACGATCCGCTTGCCAGTTGCCGCGGCGGCCGTCACTGTTTGCCCATGCGCTTTGAACCGATGCCCCTGCCGGCGGCGATGCAGGCCGACCTGGAAGCCGCCTACGCGATGCCGCCGCGGGCATACCACAACTTTTCGCACGTGCAGGCGGTGCTGCAGCATTGCCAGGCGGTTGCCGACGGCCCGGGCTGGCAGCAGCCGCGCGAGGTGCAGCTGGCCGCGCTGTACCACGATGCGATCTACGACGCCGGGCGCAGCGACAACGAAGCGCGCTCTGCCGCATTGGCGCGCGAAGCGATCCTGCGCTGGCTGCCCGCCGAGGGCATCGACGTGGCGCGGGTGGTGCAGCTGATCGAATTGRCTGCCCGGCATGGCGCGCTGGCCGCAACCGACATCGACGCCGAAGCGGCGATGTTCCTGGATTGCGACATGGCCATCCTCGGCGCGCCGGCGGCGGTGTTCGATGCCTACGACCAGGGCATTGCGGAGGAATATGCCGGCCATGTGCCAGGATTCCTGTTCCGGCTCAACCGGCGCCGCTTCCTCAAGCAGCTGCTGCTGAAGCCGCGGATCTTCCTGAGCGGGTTCTTCCACCAGCGGCTGGACGGCGCGGCGCGCGCCAACCTGCGCCGCCGCATTGGATAATGGTGGCTCTCCGCCCCCTTGATGCCCATGTCCGAGCTCGTCGCGCTTCCCGACCCCGATCCACGCCCGCAGCCACCGGAAGAACCCGGCCCGAACGAGTGCTGCGGCAGCGGCTGCCCGCTGTGCGTGCTGGATCTGTACAGCGATGAGCTGCAGCGTTACCGGGCCGCACTGGCGGCGTGGACGCTGCGTCATCCGGATGCGATCGACTGAGTACGGCGCCGATGAATGATGGCGCCTCGGCACGCTCGTCCACGCGGCCGCAGGCCAGGGCCGCGCTGCTGGCCATGCTCGCGTTGGTGGTGTTCATCGCCACGGCGCTGTGGACCCAATGGGTCCGCCAGGACCTGGATTGGGTGCAGGCCACGCTGAGCCTCTACCTGCACGGGCCATGGGGCCTGGCATTGCGGTGCGCCTATGGCGCGCTGGCACTGGCGATCATGCTGCTGGCGTACGCGCTGCACGTCGACAGTCGCTCGCCACGGCGCAGCGGGGCGGCGCCGGGGCTGTTCTGGGCGGGCGCACTGGGCCTGCTGGGTGTGGCCATCGGCGACAGCTGGCTGCCCCAGCGGGCGCCGCTGCTGGCCCCACTGGTGCATGGGCTGGCGGCGAACACCGCCTTCCTGTGCGTAAGCGTGGCGATGCTGCTGCAGAGCTGGTACCTGCGCGCCGACCCCCGCTGGTCGCGTTGGGCCGGCCTGGCC
>NZ_JBFULO010000597.1:0-1842 GCF_054049855.1 Stenotrophomonas sp. P5_B8
CTGCAATGCCGGCCAGCGGCCGGCACCACCGGTTACTTCAAGGTGGCCAGCGCCTGCCCCAGCTGCACGGCGTGCTCGGCATCCAGATGCGGGGCGAACTCGGCCACGCCCGGCGGCAGCAGCACGATCACCGTGGAGCCGTAATTGAAGCGCGCCATTTCCGCGAACCGCTCCAACGTGATGCCCTTGCCGCGGTAATCCTTGCGGGTGATGGTGTCGCCGTAGGCGGGAATCTCTTCGCCACCCCACACCGTTTCCACGCCCGACACCAGCAGCGCACCGACCATCACCGACACCATCGGGCCGAAGTCGGTATCGAAGTGACAGACCAGGCGCTCGTTGCGCGCAAACAGCCCCGGCACCTTGTTGACCGCCGCCGGACCGACGCTGAACAAGCGCCCGGGCACGTGCACGGTCTCGCGCAGGGTGCCGGTCCACGGCATGTGCACGCGGTGGTAGTCCTTGGGCGAGAGGTACACGGTGGCAAACAGGCCGTGGCGGAAGACCTCGGCATCGGCGGCGTCGCCGAGCAGCTCGGCGGCGGTGAACGACTGGCCTTTGGCCTGGAAGATGCGGCCGTCTTCGATCGCGCCGAGCTGGCTGATGCGGCCGTCGGCGGGCATCACCAGCGTGCGCGGATCGGACGACGGTACGCGGGCGCCGGGCTTGAGCGCACGGGTGAAGAACTGGTTGAAGGTGGCGTAGCTGCGCGGATCGGGGTTGGCCGCTTCGGCGAGGTTGACGCCGAACTTCTCGGTGACGGTGTCGATCAGCCAGCGCGCGATCCGCGGGTTGCTGGAATACGCCAGGCGTCGCGCCATCGAGGACAGCAGACGGTGCGGCAGGACGTAGCTCAGCGTGGTGGTCAGGCTCATGGTGCGGTCTTCTCGGTCAGCATCTGCAGGTCGCGGGCAATGGCCTGCGCATTGAAGGGAGGGCGGATCAGGCCGGCAAGCCTGCCCTCCGGGTCCAGCACGGCCAGGCTGGCCGAGTGCTCGAGGGTGTAGTCCTCGGGATTCTCGTCGAAGTGCTTGCCGGGTACTTTCTGGAAGACGAAGCCGAGCGACGTGGCGAAGCGCTCCAGCGAGGGCACATCGGCGGTGGCGGYCAGGGTGTCCTTGTGGAAGGCGTGCACGTACTCGCCGAGGCGGGCGAGGGTGTCACGCTCGGGATCGACGGAGATGAACACCAGGCGCGGGCGCAGGGATTCGGGCTGGGCTTCCCATTGTTTCTGCGCCTTGGCAAGGTCGGCCAGGGTGGTGGGGCAGACGTCGGGGCAGAAGGTGAAACCGAGGAAGACCAGGGTCCAGTGGCCCTTGAGCTCGCCGGGGATCAGGCGGGTGCCGTCGGACTGGCCAAGGTTGAAGTCGGGCAGCGGGCGCGGCTGGGGGTAGAAGGTGATCGATTCGGTGGCGGGCCGGTCGCTGGTCGGCGTGGGCGCGAAMACTTTCTGCGCGGCGACCAGGCCAAGGCCGGCGGCCAGCGCGATGAGCAAGATGATGCCTGCGTTGCGATTGAACATGGAAAGCCCGTTCCCGGAAGGGGCCACCATGATAGGGGTGGTGGCGGCGCTGTTGGGTTTTTTGGGCCGCAGCCGAAGCCGAAGCCGAAGCCTTGGTGCAGCGATCGGAGGCGGCGCCGGCACGGGTGGGGTTGCGGGGCACGCTGCAAGTACGTCCTTGTAAGCTCCWSCRKCGCATCCATGCGCCGCAAGGGCCCCGCAACCCCACCCATGCCGACGCTTGACAGTTGGCTGGTGCCCATTGGGACAAGGCAGGGCAAGAGCAGGGGAAGAGCAGGGGAAGAGCAGGGGAAGAGCAGGGGAAGAGCAGGGGAAGAGCA
>NZ_JBFULO010000598.1:0-1832 GCF_054049855.1 Stenotrophomonas sp. P5_B8
GCACAGGATCTGCCCCTTCTCGATGCTGACCATTACATCGTTGCCCCATCGAGGGTGACGCCTCATCGTGAGCTCTGCCTTCTGGCGGCCTGAGTAGGGGAAGTCAAAGTTGAAGCTGTTGGTGCTGGTTACCCGTGCCGTGCGGACAGGTTTTCCCGACATGTCATCCTGCTGGGTGGAATAGGACCACTGCAGGCCTACCGGGTTAAGCTCGGCGTGGAGTTGAGCCTCCAGCTTCGGCCGCATTGCATCAGCCTCCTTGGCTTGGGCCGAGCCGGGATGATTCTTGAGGATCAGCGTGAGGTTCGCCAAGCGTTCGGAAGTTGGCCGGGCCTGGTCCTTTGCGGCAGCCAGAAGTTCGGGCGCAGACATCTCGACCGTTGTTGCCTTCGCAGCACTCTGGTCCGATGCGTGACCGGCGGCTGCCCCGCTCTGGCTGGCAGTGCCGCGGCTTGCCGATGGAGTGGCTGCTTTCTTCTCGGGCCCCATGCCGTAGCCCAAGACCAACAGGACGAGAAGGCCGATGAGTCCAAGCACAACGAATGTTCCACAGCCCGACTTCTTCGGTGCTGGGCGCGGTGCCGGAATGGAGGTCGCAACCGGCGCTGCTCGGTTCAGATCTGAAGACGGGCCCAGCGGTGGTGGAGTTGGGATGCCAGGAGTCGGGTCGACTCCCGCGGACATCGGGAATCCACAATTCGGACAAGCCGAAGCCTGATCACTGATTTGCTTGCCGCATTCGCGGCAGTTCACCAAAGCCATGGCACCCCCTGTGCACACTTTGCCGAAAACAACGCTGTTCCAGGCCGAGATGTTGCCCTCGGCAGTCCAGCCCTACGCGAATCGTAGCAGCGCATCGGCTGACGCGGCCATAGGACATGACGTACAGAAACTATAAAAAGCGACAATGCACTTCTGCTGATGTAGGGAAAGTCACTACATCCCTAAGCGCCTTCGCAGAATGCAGGAAGACGGGTCGCTACCGGGAAAGCCCGGCCACGTAAGGAGATTGATACTTTCCTGCGGTCTTGTGATGCAGGTCATTGAGGTAGCTTAATAGCCCATCAGAGATGGCTTGTTMGTCAGCCGCCACGGACCTTCCGAAGATGCTGGACAGGGCGCTGTTGACGTCCGGACGGGCTCTTACCTTGGCCGATACATAGGCCAAGCCGAAGTGGTCGATGATGATTGCGATGGCGTCCTCCAGGCAGAGGATCTGAGCCCAGCTGAAACTTCGTTCCACCGTCCCGCCGACCTTGCACAGCGCAACCAGCGATCGCTTGTCGCCGGTGATCAGGCCGGCTCTACTGTCCTCACAGAGCGCGGCAAACAGGGCCAGCTCTCCGCCATCTATGTCCGGTGTGCCATCCAGCAGGGCGTAGTTGGCCGATTCAACCAGAACCACGACCTCGCTCGCCTGCGCTACGAGTAGGTTGAGCTGCTCAACCGCCAGCGCGCTCCCCAGTTTGGCAAGCGCCTTGGCGGGATTGGCTGCGTGCAGCTGGAACCGCAGCTGGGCCAGGATCGAAAAGTCCCCAAGCTCAACCCGCAGGGCGGTGGCCATGTCCTGAATGAGGCCGTACTGACAAAGTGCCTTGGCGGCGTCACTGTCCAAGAGGTAGTACTTGGCGCTCATCAGAATCCTTGCATGCTGAGCAGGTAGGCGCGATTGTCGTCCGTGAGCCTGTCAACATCGCAGTTGGCCAGGAAGCGATCCTTGAGCAGTTCCTTTGCGCTGGCCTGGTCTGGGAAGTAGCCAAGGGCCTGATTAGCCAACAGCCAGTCATCATGATCGCGTGCGTAGCTCAAGATGATGTGTCCTGGGTCGACAC
>NZ_JBFULO010000599.1:0-1829 GCF_054049855.1 Stenotrophomonas sp. P5_B8
TAGAAACCTTGAGACCGCAGCAGCGGCAGCAACATCCATCAAACAATTGAGTGCAACATGCTTCAGGCAGGACACCGTCCTGGTAGCATGCAAGGACGCCTCAGAGCACCAAACGCTTCTCGCGCTTGCCCAGCAAGCCTTGAAGGACGGGCACATCCTCAAGATTACGGACTATCAGCAGTCCGGATGCCTGGACATCCGCATCGAGTTCCGTCGACCTCCCATCCTGACGAAGGAGGTGTCGCCACAGAGCCAATGATGGTGGGTACTCAGGCGCTGGATACACCAGCGCCTGGCGACCTGTGATTACTACAACCTGGCTCAAGACGGATTGGCCTCCAAGCACGCTGCTTGCGGTGGATGGTTGCCGATGCCTGTCCTGACCCAAAACGTTTAGGGATCAGGAGCTACTTATCACAGAACTGCGCCCTCAGTACTTGACGCAATAATTTGAGGCCGACTCCCGTTGCCCAGGCATGATCCGTCCCCGCAGACGTTCGTCACCCCCCCCGCCGGAGCAACCAACGGCGTACCACTGCTGCGGCTTACGGCTTCCAGCCTAAAATTTTTGGGCGGTGGCGTACCGCTGCGGACATCACACACTCCGTGTCAATTGCATTGGGCACCGGTGCGGGGTTACGGGCTTGCCAGCTGAAGAGCATGGAGAGAAGCCGGCATTTGTCTAAATGAAATGGCGCTCGGTCTTTGGGTCGGGTGATTTGACTCTTTCTCAAAACCCTAAGAGTATCTGGGCTACTCCATGGAGGGAGTTTCCTTCAGGAGTGATATTGCTGGCGATGTCCACCAATGGCTCGCCAGGACATATTAACTGCCAAGGAGGGGGCCATGGCGGCTCGATTCGACACGCATCCGCAATATGTTCCGATCATCAAGTGGCAGAAATTCGAGCAGCGCGCATTGTCCGAGCTGGTTGCTCCAGTGGTGGGGCGAACCCTGCCGTGCATCGAGGTTCGCTTGCCTGGGCAGCACGCATCCATGCTCGAATCCTATGCTGATGTATGGAAGCAGCCAGCGCTGATTGATTACTCCAATCCGGATGGCGACCTCAATGCCAGCCGCATCAAGGAACTCAACGAGTTCTTAAAGGTGGTAGGCGGCTCAGGCAAGCTGGTCACGCCGGTCCTCAACCCCGTCACCGCGGCAAAGGACTTCCCGGCCATTGGGCCATCCCTAGGGAACAGGAAGATTGCCCTTCGTCTGCGCCTGGCTGAGCCAGGCGATGCGCCAGACGCAATCCCAATTGTTAAGGCCGCCCTTGAAGTCCCCGGACTACGACAACGGGTGGAGCGACTCATCGTCGACTTGGGCCAGACACCGGCGATCTCTGCTGCAAACCGACCGGTGCTGGCGGCTTCCCTGCAGGCGCTGAAGGGCCAGGGCTTCAAGCACGTGCACCTTGCGTCGGGCTCCTTCCCTGCATCGCTGGCTCACATCAATGGTGCTGGCGAAGTAAAGCGCAAGGACTGGGAGCTATGGACGCAGATCAATGCGTTGGCACCGGACACGCTCATTGGCTTCGCCGACTATGGACCGCTCAACCCCAACTGGTCCGAAGAGACGCTCAAGCGGCGAGGCAATCGGGTCATCATTCGCTACGCCCTGGATGACAAGTGGCGCATCATACGCGGCCAGAACGCCACCAAGGCCGAGTCGATCGCCATCTCCAAGGTCATGACCACGGTGTATGCCAATGAATTCCTCGGAGCCCCGTTCTCATTCGGCGATCGTCTGATTGCAGATCGGGTCGATCCAACCGTTCCGCTGAAGAACAAAGCCGGCGGCCATCTGCACATCTCTGAGTTCTGGAC
>NZ_JBFULO010000600.1:0-1823 GCF_054049855.1 Stenotrophomonas sp. P5_B8
CGCTTGAGGCGCGTGGTCGGGTGGGTGGATACGCGGTGACATCACGCCGCCGGGAAACCGCTCGATGAATGCGGTAAAGCGCGCGCCTGATATCGCCTGCCGGGTGCGACACGCCGGGCAGTCCAGCACGGCGCCGCCGCCGGGGATGTTCACCAGCCAGGGCGCGGTTACCTCCATCGTGTGATGACAGGTCAGGCACTCCGCACGCACGCTGAGGATGGCGTTGACCGTTGTCTGCGTGGAGCCGGCCGGCACGCCGACGACAGCCAGCAGGTAGAACAGACCTGTATCCGGCACGATCCTTCCCCCCAACGAAATGGCGCGGAAGTCATGCCTTGCCGCGACCGAAAACGCGCCGGGCGGCAGCGCACACGAAAGGTCTTTCCACGTGCGTTGGATCCTAGACCTGTGCTTGTTAGCACACTGCATGTGAGGCGCAGCAGGCGCTCCCTAGGCCATGGGAAGCAGAAGTCCGTCGAAGCGTGCGTTGCTGATCGCCTGGCGTGCTTTGCAGCCGGGGCAGGTAATGGCGACGCCCCCCGGGATGATCTGCAGGCCTTGCCGGGCGATGGCGGTGAAGTGACGTTTACATGCAACACAGGCGGCGGCCAAGGCGGTAATGGCCGCTCCGCCAGCGCCAGGTGCCATTCCTGGCCCGTGGACTTCAATCAGCTCGAAGATGCCGGTGCATGTCATGGGGCGCGAGATCCGTGGGTGCCGGTGGCACCAGTAAGTAGCGGCCGACGCGGCAGGAACCTGAGGCGGACAGGGATGCGGGCCGGCGGCGCTGCAGCGGCGTGGAATACCATGGGGCGTGCCTCGTCTGGATGGATGCACCACCCTAGGCCCGCGTTCGTTACTTGAGCGCGGGTTCGTGTGAGGCCGCTCTGGACATCCGTCGCTGTGGTCACACCCGCAGGGCATCGGGTTGCCGCTGTTTACCGTCGCCCGCCGCGCCTTACGTATCCGGAAGGTATGTGCGTGCACGTACGGTGAGGTCCATGTGCAAAGACACAACCGTTCATCTGACGTCGTGCGAATTCTCGTCCCGGTAACCTGCGTAGGGCCATGGTTGGTTTTCACCAGGAGTACTCGTATGCAGACGTCATGGCTGTCCCGAATAGAGCGTTGGGCCGAGGAACCCGGTTTTCGCACCCAGACGCTGGACGATGCAAGTGCGGCGTTGCGCGAGCTTCTTCCCGGGTTTCCCGCCCCGGGTGACCAGCCACGGGAAATCTGTGTCAACGGCTACCGTTGGTTCCATGGCGAGATGGAGGCGGTCGCTGACGCCATCCATCGCGCGTCGCGTCGGCCGCACGCCGTAGCCGCCACCCTGGAAGGGGCGGATTGGAATGTCGATCGCAACGCCGCCGGGTTGTGGGCCATCCCCGGCTCCAGCCGCGTGCAGGCGCGCGATACGCGCCGTAATGGCTGGGTCGGCCCCTGCCGTCGGCGGTATCGGCATGCGCCCTGTCACGGAACCGGCAGCGACGCGTCCAGGTGCCGGGTGAAAAACCGGGCCATCACTCGATAGGCCTGCTGGCTTTCCGGGAGTTTGGCATCCAGGTGGAAGGCATGCCCCAGCCCGTCCCACACGTGCAGATCGGATTCGCGCCCCAGGTCGACCAACCGTCCGTGCATGTAGGAGACGTTGCTCAGTTCGGCGGCGCGGGTGGCGGTGATGAACAGCGTAGGTGGGAACCGGGCCAACAGTTCCTCCGAGAACACCGGCGACACCAGTGGATCGCGGAAATCCACATCGCCGTAGTACAGGTCTTCCATGATCGGCAGCGACCCATCGGAATGCGGTAGCAACGCATCGT
>NZ_JBFULO010000601.1:0-1820 GCF_054049855.1 Stenotrophomonas sp. P5_B8
GTTGGTCGGCTGCCTTGGCTGCCTTGGCTGCCTTGGCTGCCCTGACGGCGCCAGGAGCCAGGGCAGCCGACCAACGGTCGGCTCTACGCTTGCCCGCTGATCCAGACCTGCACCGCCGCCACATCGAACGGCCAGTCCAGCTCCCGCCCCTGCGCATCGCGCAGCACCGGCACGCGCAGGCCGTAGCGGGCCTCCAGCGCCGCGTCATCGTCGATGAACACACTGTCCAGGCCCGATACCCGGGCCTGGGCCAGCACCGCCAGGGCCTGGTCGCACAACTGGCAGTCATCACGCTGGAACAAGGTAAACACCGGCCCACCCGCCTTGGAAAATGTTGCGCCGCAGCCAGAGCCGGCGGCGCGAAGCGCATAGAATAGCGCTCCATCCGATACCCGCAGTTTGGCAATCATGGCTGTCAGCACGTTCGACGTTTTCAAGATCGGCATTGGCCCGAGCTCCTCGCACACCGTGGGACCGATGAAGGCCGCCGAACGCTTCGTGCACCGCTGGTTGCTGGATCCGGGCCGCCTGCAGGACGTGGTGCGCATCCGCGCCGACGTGTACGGCTCGCTGGCCCTGACCGGGCGCGGCCATGGCACCGACAAGGCGGTCCTGCTCGGGCTGGAGGGGCAGCGCCCGAACCTGATCGACCCGGATATCATCCCGGCAACCCTCGAACGCATCCGTAGCAGCAAGCGGATCCAGTTGATGGGCACCCATGAGATCGCCTTCGACGAGAAGCGCGACCTGGGCCTGAACAAGCGGCAGAAGCTGCCCTACCACACCAACGGCATGCGCTTCACCGCCTATGACGCGGACGAGCAGGTGATCGCCACCCGCGATTACTACTCCGTCGGTGGCGGCTTCGTGGTCAACCAGGACGACGCGGCCGATGATCGCATCGTGCCTGATGAAACGCCGTTGCCGTATCCGTTCAAGAGCGGCGACGAACTGCTCGCGCAGACCGCGCGCAGTGGGTTGAGCATCGCCCAGATGATGTTCGAGAACGAAAAAAGCTGGCGCAGCGAAGACGAGATCCGCGAGCAGCTGCGCGAGATCTGGGGTGCGATGCAGGCGTGCGTGGCGCGCGGCATCCGCCAGGAGGGTACCCTGCCCGGCGGCCTGCATGTCTCCCGCCGCGCCCCGGCGCTGTACCGCGAGCTGTCGTCCAAGCCCGAAGCAGCCATGCGCGATCCGCTGACCACGTTGGACTGGGTCAACCTGTACGCGCTGGCAGTCAATGAAGAAAACGCCGCCGGTGGCCGCGTGGTCACCGCGCCGACCAATGGCGCGGCCGGCGTGCTGCCCGCGGTCCTGCATTACTTCGACCGCTTCTGCCCGGGCGCCAACGAACAGCGCGTGTTCGATTTCCTGCTGACCTCGGCGGCGATCGGCATCCTGTACAAGGAAAACGCCTCCATTTCCGGTGCCGAAGTCGGTTGCCAGGGCGAAGTGGGCGTGGCCTGCTCGATGGCCGCCGGTGGCCTGGTTGCCGCACTCGGCGGCAGCCCCAGCCAGATCGAGAACGCCGCCGAGATCGGCATGGAACACAACCTTGGTCTGACCTGCGACCCGATCGGCGGGCTGGTGCAGATCCCGTGCATCGAACGCAACGCGATGGGCGCGGTCAAGGCGATCAACGCCTCGCGCATGGCCATGCGCGGCGACGGCAAACACAAGGTATCGCTGGACAAGGTCATCAAGACCATGCGCGACACCGGGCGCGACATGCAGGACAAGTACAAGGAAACCAGCCGCGGCGGCTTGGCGGTCAACGTCATCGAGTGCTGATCGATCGCCCCGGTAGAGCCGACCGTTGG
>NZ_JBFULO010000602.1:0-1817 GCF_054049855.1 Stenotrophomonas sp. P5_B8
CTCCAGGCTGGGAAACTCGGTCTCCCAGTAGCGCAGCACGTGCGGCTTGACGTCGCACAGCTCGCTGACTTCACCAATGGTGAAGTAGCGCTTGGCCGGTATCGGCGGAAGTTCGCGGTTACTGCCCGGATCCAGCATATGCCTCTACCCTTTCCTTGAGCTTCTGGCCCGGACGGAAGGTAACCACCGTACGGGCGGAAATCGGAATTTCCTCACCGGTCTTCGGGTTGCGGCCCGGGCGCTGGTTCTTGCGCCGCAGGTCGAAATTGCCGAAGCCGGACAGCTTCACCTGACGTCCCTGTTCCAATGCCTCTCGCAACACATCGAAGAACGCGTCGACAAATTCCTTGGCTTCGCGCTTGTTCAGACCCACTTCGTCGAACAGCTTCTCGGCCATCTCAGCCTTGGTCAATGCCATTGCCTGCTACCCCCCATGCTGCCCGCTCAACCGCGGATCCGGGCGTGGTGTTCACGCTCCATGGCAGAGACTGCCTCGGCCACCACGGACTCCACGTCGCGGTCCGTCAGAGTGCGCGACTTGTCCTGCAAAATCAAGCCCATAGCGAGACTCTTGAAGCCCGGCTCGACCCCCTGGCCGACATAGCGGTCGAACAGGGTGACCTGGCGCAGCAGCGGACCCACGGCGCGGCGCAGGGTAGCTTCCAGGTCGGCCCAGGCGGCGGCTTCGGGGACCAGGAAAGCCAGGTCGCGGCGTACCGACGGGAACCGTGACAACTCGGCGGCACGCGGCAGCTGGCGGGCGGCCAGCAGGGCCAGGTCCAGCTCGAAGGCGAATACGTCCACGTCGATGTCCATGGCCTTGGCCAGGCGCGGGTGGATCTGGCCGATCCAGCCCAGGCTGACGCCGTCGCGCAGGACCTCGGCCGAACGCGCCGGGTGCCCGTACGGACGCTGCGAAGGCTGGAACGCCAGCACCGCGCCGGAGGCGGCCGCCAGCGAATCCAGGTCGCCCTTGAGGTCGTGGAAATCGACCTTGCGGGTGGCCATGCCCCATTGCTGCGGGTCGGCATCGCCACACACGGCAGCGGCCACGCGCTGGGTTTCCAGCGGTGCCGGCGTGCCCTCGCCCGCCTGCGGGTGGAAGCTGCGTCCCAGTTCAAACAGGCGCACGCGACCCAACTGGCGCGCGGCATTGCGGCCCAGCGTGGCGACCAGCCCCGGCAGCAGCGACGGGCGCATCACCGCCAGTTCGGCCGACAGCGGATTGGCCAGCGCCACCACGTCCTGGTGCAGGTGCCAATCGCTCAACAGACCCGCGTCGACGAAGGCGTAGTTGAGGGTTTCCTGCAGGTCGCGGGCGACCAGCTGGCGGCGCACGGTGAGATCGTCCAGGCGCGTTTCGCTGGGCATGGCGATGCGCGAGGCACCGCCCGGCAGCGTGGTCGGGATCTGCTCGTAACCGTGGATGCGGGCCAGTTCCTCGATCAGGTCTTCTTCGATGGCAATGTCGAAACGGCGGCTCGGCGCGGTCACCTGCCAGCCCTCGGCGACGGCGGCCACGTCCATGCCCAGCGCGCGCAGGATGCGCTCRACGTCGGCATCGGCGATCTGGATGCCGAGCACGCGGGCGATACGCGCGCGGCGCAGGACGATCGGGGCGATCGCCGGCAGGTCGGCCTCGCGCACGGCCTCGGTGACCGGCGACGGGGTGCCGCCGGCCAGGTCCAGGACCAGGCGGGTGGCGTACTCGATCGCGGTCCGCGGCAGCGCCGGGTCAACGCCACGCTCGAAGCGGTGCCCGGCATCGGTATGCAGGCCCAGCTTGCGGCCACGGCCCATGATCGCGGCGGGCGCGA
>NZ_JBFULO010000603.1:0-1810 GCF_054049855.1 Stenotrophomonas sp. P5_B8
TGGCTGCTGGGTTCATGAGGTTGCCGGCCAGCGGCCGGCACTACCTAGATGCGGTAGGCGATGGTCTTCATCACCTTCGATGCCAGCGCCATCACCGAGGGAATCGGGAATGGCAGCTTGCGCGCGCCGGCATGTTCGGCGTGATCGGCATGGCGGGCCTCGTCGATCTTCATCACCTTGAGGATCTCGCGACTGCGCAGGTCGGCAGGGGGCAGGGTGTCCAGGTGTTCGTCCAGATGGGCCTCAACCTGGCGCTCGGTTTCCACCACGAAGCCCAGGTTCCAGCCATCGCCGCGCAGGCCGGCCAGCGTACCGATGGTGTAGCTGCCGGCGTACCAGATCGGGTTGAACAGGCTCGGGCGGCTGTCCAGTTCCCGCAGGCGCTGGGCGCACCAGGCCAGGTGATCGGTCTCTTCCTGGGCCGCGTCGAGCAGGTGGGCACGGGTCTGCGGCTCCTGGGCGACCGCGGCCTGGCCGAAGTACAGGCCTTGGGCGCACACCTCGCCGACATGGTTGATGCGCATCAGGCCGGCGGCATGGCGGCGCTCGGCGCTGGCCATCTGCACGTCCGGCGTGGCCTGGGCGGGGTAGGGGCGGCTGGCCGGCGGGTTGCCGAAGACCGTGTCCAGGGCGCGCTGGGCTTCGGTCAGCAGGTGATCGAGCGGGGTGATCTGGCGGGTCACGGTCATGGCGGGGCGGCGTGCAGCGGGGGATCGTCGATTCTCGCCCCCTGGCGGCGGTGTGCCAAGCCACGGCAGGGGTCAACTTGCATGTGCGGGGTCGCGCCGGTACAATCCCGCCTCTTCACAACGCGTGGCAGAGTTCCGGCCGTTCAGCGCCGCAATGAGCCCGACCTACTTGAGTTCTTTCATGAGCACTTTCACTGCAAAGTCCGAGACCGTCCAGCGTGACTGGTATCTCGTCGACGCTTCCGGCAAGACGCTGGGCCGTCTGTCCACCGAGCTGGCCCGCCGTCTGCGCGGCAAGCACAAGCCGGTTTACACCCCTCACGTTGATACCGGTGATTACCTGGTTGTCATCAATGCAGAAAAGATTGTCGTCACCGGCAAGAAGCTGCAGGACAAGCTGTATCACCGTTTCACTGGCTACATCGGCAACCTGAAGACCGAAACTCTGGCCCAGGCGCTTGAGCGCCACCCGGAGCGCGTCATCGAGACCGCCGTCAAGGGCATGCTGCCGAAGGGCCCGCTGGGCCGCGCCATGTACCGCAAGCTCAAGGTGTACTCGGGTTCCGAGCACCCGCACGCCGCTCAGCAGCCTCAGGTTCTGGATATCTAATCATGGCTATCACTCAAAACTACGGCACCGGCCGCCGCAAGTCCTCCACCGCCCGCGTGTTCTTGCGCAAGGGCGCCGGCAACATCACCGTCAATGGCCGTCCGCTGGACGAGTTCTTTGGCCGTGAGACCGCGCGCATGATCGTGCGCCAGCCGCTGGAGCTGACCAAGAACACCGAAAGCTTCGACATCATGGTCACCGCCGCTGGCGGCGGCACCACCGGCCAGGCCGGTGCGATCCGTCTGGGCATCGCCCGTGCGCTGGTCGAGTACGACGAAACCCTGAAGTCCGAGCTGCGCAAGGCTGGCTTCATGACCCGTGACGCCCGTGAAGTCGAGCGTAAGAAGGTCGGCCTGCACAAGGCACGTCGCGCCACCCAGTTCTCCAAGCGCTGATCCATCGCGCCTGGCGTGGGATCTTTCGGGATCCCGCTGGGAGGACAGCAAAAGCCCGGCCTCGGCCGGGCTTTTCCCGTTTGTGGGATGCCGCATTGCCAAGGGCGGTGCAGGGT
>NZ_JBFULO010000604.1:0-1809 GCF_054049855.1 Stenotrophomonas sp. P5_B8
AGCACCCCCAACGCGCGTTGAGTCAGGCCCTGCTCGAGCCGGCACGCGCGAAGGCGGCGGGCGAACACAGAGCGGATGGACGTAGGTGTGCGGGTCATGCAAACAAGCATGACCCAGCGCTACGCTGAACGTAAATTACGTTCAGCGTATGCGGAACGGCAAGGCCAGATGCGTCACATAAGCCAGCGCATTGCCTCGTAATTCCCGTGTTCCCCGGCACCTTTGCGACGGTGCCGCGCTCACCCCGTGCCAAACGGACAGCAGTGCCACCCCTGCTGCCGGTGCGCCATCTCCTCCAGATCCCGGTCTGCGCCTGCAGCGTCCAGCACCTCCCCTGCCCCCGAATGACGCGTCACATACTCCCGCATCAACGCTTGCAGCACCTGTGTGGCGGGGCGACGCTCGCGTGCCGCCGCTTGCTGGAAGCGGGCGCGTAAGCCGGCGTCCATCGTTACCTGCATGAAGACACTCTCGTTCATGAGTTCCTCCTACTGCTGGCTAGTGAAATAGGATGCAATCCGCACGGCAGTGCCGTGCTGTGCCCGCCTGCTGGCGGCACGTCCCGATCAGCCGGCGGTGCGCTGCAGCTTCCTGGGGATCTTCTTGGGCACCACCACGGGGCGCTCCACCACCGTGAGGGTGATGCAGCCGGGGCTGGTTTCAATCTTCAGGCGTGCGCCTACGTCGAAGCCGAGCTTGTCGAGCCAGCGGCCGCGCAGGCGCACGTAGGGAATGACCTCATCGCTGCCGTACTCCTCGCGGGCGGGATAGTGCTGCGCGCCCACTYTGCAGGTGGGGGCTGGTCGGGCGTAAGGCTTGCGCTTGGGCGGGACGAATTCGGGCGGGCTCACCCAGGACCTGTGCATGTTGGACCTCCTGTAAGGATCGCCCTCGCCGGGATGGCGAGGGTGTCGGGAGGCTAGAAGCCGATCGAAGCTCGGTGGGCGTATTTCCGCAAGGRTGTTGTATTAGCCACCCTCCCGACTCAGGACGTCCAACTTACACTCTTCAAGGAGCTTCTAGACTCCGATGGACACCATGCGGGTTGATGCGGAAGATGGGAAATTGCTTGTTTCTTTTGAACCGCGAAATTTGGTTCATTGCGTCTACGCCGACTGGAGAATGAGCATGCACACGCTCCGGCGCAAAGGCAGTCCAAAAGGCACCGTTGATCCAACAAGCTTCCAAGCCAATTCGCGATGAACCTGAAGAAAACCCAGCCGAAGCGGGGTTTAGCGTATCAGGCACCAATCAAACTCTCTGCGGGAATCCCAAGGTTCTTGTGCAGGTTGCGAATCATCTCTATGGACAAGCCGCGCTTTCCGTTAAGCACTTCATACACGCGGTTTGGCTTGCCAATCGATGCTGCAAGATCTTTCGGCTCAAGCCCAGCTTGCTCCATCCTGAACTTGATTGCCTGGATCGGATCCGGCGCCTCTATGGGGAACTGCTTGGCTTCATACGCCTGGATGAGCGTGGCCATCACGTCCAGGTACTCGCCTTCCGGGCTATCAGGCGCGGGGTCAGCCTCCACAAGCTTGGAGATCGACTTCAGTGCAGCCTTGTAATCAGCAGGGGTACGAATGGGGGAGATGTTCATCTCAGTCAACCTCTATGGTTGCGGCATCTATCTGATCGTATTCGGCATGCGTGCCGATAAACTTCACGTAGACAATGCCTACTTGGTAAGCGACCGCCACGATCAGACGGTGGTCGTTGCCCTTGATKTTGAACACCACTCGGTTATTGGCAACGAAGCTCGGATTTCGGTAGGCGTTCTTGATGTCCTGCGGCGACGTCCATGTGGCC
>NZ_JBFULO010000605.1:0-1808 GCF_054049855.1 Stenotrophomonas sp. P5_B8
AAGCTGCAGTTCTTCGTTGGTCAGTCCAGTGCGCTCGCGGCCGAACACGAAGGCGACTTCGGCGTCGGGCTSGGCGGCCTTGGCCAGGGSGCGCTGGGCGGCCACGGTGGGCAGCAGCTCTTCCAGCTGGACCCGACGGGCGCGGGCGGTGCAGCCCAGCACGAGGGTGCAGTCGGCCACGGCCTCGGCCAGGGTGCCTACGACGGGGGCGTCGCCGAGGACGTCCTCGGCGCCGGCCGAGCGCCTGAACGCCTCTTCATCCAGCGGCTTTTCGGGGGCGACCAGGACCAGCCGGCCCAGGCCCATGGTCTTCATGGCGCGCGCCGCAGCGCCCATGTTGCCGGGGTGCTGGGTGCCGACCAGGACGAATCGGATACGGGACGGAGCGGTTTCAATGGACATGAACAGGCCAAACGCGAGCAGACAAGCCACAGATGGTAAACTGTGCGACCGGCCTCTGCGCCGGGACCGCTCTTTTCCCCCGCCAAACATACCCACTCTGCCTTTACGGGAGCTTTTCGCCATGCAGAAACCCGCCGTCACCGTCATGGTCAAGGCCGCCCGCCTCGCCGGCAACGTCCTGTTGCGCAACATCAACAAGCTCGAGGCGTTGAACGTCGTAGAGAAGGGGCGCATGGACTATGCCAGTGAAGTCGATGCGGATGCGGAAAAGGTCATCGTCAAGGAACTCAAGCGCGCCTACCCGGAATACGGGATCATGGCCGAAGAAGGTGGCCTGCAGGGTGTGAACCGTTACATGTGGGTCATCGACCCGCTGGACGGCACCAGCAACTACCTGCGCGGCTTCCCGCACTACTGCGTGTCCATCGCGCTGGTGGAAAACGGCGAGCCGATCGATGCGGTGATCTTCGACCCGCTCCGCAATGAACTGTTCACGGCCAGCCGTGGTGCCGGCGCGGTGCTCAACGACCGCCGTATCCGCGTGGCCGATCGCAAGGACATGAACGGTGCAATGATCCACACCGGCTTCGCCCCGCGCGAGCGCCAGCGCACCAGTGCGCAGCTGAAGGCAGTGGATGCGCTGCTGGTGCATGCCGAGGACGTGCGCCGCACGGGTTCGGCGGCACTGGACCTGGCCTACGTGGCCTGCGGCCGTGCCGATGCCTACTTCGAGGCCGGCGTGAAGGCCTGGGACATCGCGGCCGGCGTGCTGCTGGTGCGCGAGGCCGGCGGCCGCGTCTGCGACTTCAAGGGCGCCACCCCGGCCCGCATGGACAGCCGGGGTCCGGAGACCCAGCAGATTGTGGCCGGCAACGTGAAGAACACCGACGTGCTGCAGAAGGTGCTGGTCAACACCGGCTACGCGGYGGAGTTCGACGCCAAGTTCTGATCGGCCGCGACTGCGACAGCTTGAAACGGCGCCTTCGGGCGCCGTTTTTGTTTGTTGGTGGTGCAACGCAAACGCAGGAGCAGGAGCAGCCGCGGCGGCGGTGCGCGTCTGCTGGCTTGGGCGGGTACGGGTGGGTTGGCGGGACACGCCGTAAATCCCTCCATGGAGGCTCGCGTGCGCCATCCATGGCGCMCGACGGTCCCGCCAACCCACCCGTACCCACCTTTTGACAGTGTGCGGGTGCGCAACGAAAGRGCTGGAGGCGCGATCACGGCGCCGACCCGCACGCCTCCCGCCCTGACCGACTCAGGCCGCGACCCTGGCCGTTGAGCTGCCGTTGCGTCCAGAAAACAAAACGCCCGGCCAAGGGGCCGGGCGTTTCATTACAACAGGCCGCGATCGAAAATCAGACCACCGTATTGCCAGCCGCCTTCAGGGCGGCGATGCGCTCTTCCAG
>NZ_JBFULO010000606.1:0-1799 GCF_054049855.1 Stenotrophomonas sp. P5_B8
CCTGGGCAAAATAAAGGAGGAGGCCGCCCGCGGCCGGGGGACATTTGCGCCAGGSGCCTACCGGCCGCGACGGGGCCCKCACGCGCGCGACAGACCCGATCAGAGACGCCACGCGATCCCTACGCCCCAAGGACCGCATGACGCGCACGCGCACCGCCGTGCACCGTCCGCCAAGGCTCTTGGAACCAGACGCTCCCCACCTTGGGAAGAAAAGACTTATCGCTTGCTTGTTGCTGCTCCATCCCCAGAATAGGCGCACTGAACCAAATGCCGGACGGACATCGCGGGATGAAGAGCAAGCAGGAAATCGTTGAAAACTGGCTGCCGCGTTACACCGGCGTGCCCTTGGACCAGTTCGGCCAGCACATCCTGCTGACCAACTTTGCCGGCTATCTGCATACCTTCTCGCACCTTACCGGCGCACCGGTGCAGGGCATGGATCGGCCGATGGCCAGCGTCACCAGCGATGACATTACCCTGATCAACTTCGGCATGGGCAGCCCCAACGCGGCCATCGTGATGGACCTGCTGTCGGCGGTAATGCCCAAGGCGGTGCTGTTCCTGGGCAAATGCGGTGGGCTCAAGCGCAAGAACCAGCTGGGCGACCTGGTCCTGCCGATCGCCGCGATCCGCGGCGAGGGCACTTCCAGCGACTACCTGCCGCCGGAAGTGCCGGCGCTGCCGGCCTTCGCCCTGCAGCGTGCGGTGTCCACGACCATCCGCGATCTGGGCCACGATTACTGGACCGGCACGGTCTACACGACCAACCGTCGGGTCTGGGAGCATGATGAGGCCTTCAAGGAAAAGCTGCGGCTGATGCGCTGCATGGCCATCGATATGGAGACGGCCACCCTGTTCGCAGCCGGCTTTGCCAACCACATTCCGATCGGTGCATTGCTGTTGGTGTCCGATCAGCCGATGATCCCCGACGGGGTCAAGACCGAGGCGTCCGATGCCAAGGTCAGCTCGCAGTTCGTCGAAAACCATATCCAGATCGGTATCGAGGCGCTTAAGCTTATACGGCGCAACGGCAAGTCGGTCCGCCACCTGCGCTTTGACGAGTGATGGATATCGCACCGGCGGGCGTCTTGGGGACGCGCCGCCATCAGGGGTAGTAAATGGACGTGGCGGCACAAGTCGTGGAGTTCTGGCGCAATGCCGGCCCACAGCAATGGTTCACGCGCGATGACGCGTTCGATGCGCGGTTCCGCGAGGCGTTCCTGGAGGAACACTTCGCCGCTGCCCGTCGTGCACGCGAGCATTGGCTGGGCAGTGCCGATGGCGCGCTGGCGCTGATGATCCTGCTCGACCAGTTTCCGCGTAACTGTTTCCGCGATACCGCCCATTCCTACGCCACCGATGGGCTGGCCCGGCACTACGCGATGCGCGCGGTGGAAGAGGGGCTGGACCTGCAGTTGGTGCCCAAGCTGCGCGCTTTCATCTATCTGCCGTTCGAGCATTCGGAAGACCCGCAGGACCAGGAGCGTTCGGTGGCGATGTTCGATGTGCTGGGCGACAAGGAATACCTGCAGTACGCCGAGCTGCACCGCGACATCATCCGCCGGTTCGGTCGCTTCCCGCACCGCAATGCGGTGCTGGGGCGGATGCCGACGCCGGAAGAGCTGGATTACCTGGCCGAAGGCGGGTTTGCGGGTTGAGAGCGGCGTAGAAGCAAAAAGCGTAAAAGCAACAGCAACAGCAACAGCAACAGCAACAGCAACAGCAACAGCAACAGCAGCGAGTCTTTGCCTGCTCTGGCTTGGCGGGTACGGGTGGGTTGGCGGGACACGCCGTAAATC